>DATENK010000362.1:0-13014 GCA_035275085.1 Verrucomicrobiia bacterium
CTTGGCCTGCTCTTCGCAACATTGCTGTTGCGCGGCGAAACGGACATTCGGCGTGACGCGACCGTCGAAGCGGTTCAACGCGTGATGCCCGCCGTGGTCAACGTGGCCACCGAAACCGTCATCCAGGTGCATGATCCCATCGAGCAGCTCTTTCGTGATTTTTTCGATCCCTATTATCGCCGGCGCGCACCCAATACACAGCATAGCCTCGGCTCTGGCGTCATTATTGATGAGGAGGGTTACGTGCTTACAAATTTCCACGTCGTGAATCGCGCCAGCCGGGTCTGGGTGAAGCTCTACGATGGCCGTGAATACGAATGCGAAAAGATTTCTGAAACGTCGTTGACGGATTTGGCCCTCCTGAAGATCAAAACCAAAAAGGACGAGAAATTCTCGGCCGTCAAGTTCGCCGAAGACGATGACTTGCTCCTCGGCGAAACCGTGCTCGCGCTCGGGAATCCCTTCGGCCTGGGCGGCTCGGTCACGCGCGGCATTCTCAGTTCCAAAAGCCGGCGGCCCGCCACCGAGAATGAGCCTCTGGACGTCATGGATTGGCTGCAGACAGACGCCTCGATCAATCCCGGCAACAGCGGCGGAGCTCTGATCAATCTCCGCGGCGAGTTGATCGGTATCAATGTGGCGATGTATCGCGAAGGACAAGGCATCGGTTTCGCCATTCCGGTCAAACGCATCGCGGCCGCCATGGCTGATATTTATTCACCCGAAGAACTCGAGTCGCTTTGGTTTGGGGCGCGCGTTCGGCCAGGCACGACGCCCTTGCAAGTCATGTCGGTCCAATTGGAAAGTCCTGCCGGCAAGGCCGGTCTTCGCGCGGGCGACCTGATCCTCCAGGTCAATGGCAAGCCGCCGCGCAGTTTCATGGAGTTCATCCGGCAATTGCGCGACACGAAAGACCGCGAGGACCTCGTGCTGAGTATCCAACGCGGCAACGAGAAGCGAAAGCTGACCATGCATTTGCAGCCGGAAAAGGATTTTTTCAACGCTGAGCTCATTCGCAAGAAAACTGGCGCCACCTTGCAGGAGATGACACCCGAACTGGCCGAAGGGTTGGGCATGAATTGGCGCGGCTTGCTGGTATCGGGCGTGGACCGCGGCAGCGCTGCGGCCGAGGCCGAACTGCAACGCGGTATGGTCATCACCGGCATCGATGGTCAGGGCATTGCCGATATCCGGACTGCCGCCAAACGCCTCTACACCAAGGCTAAAGGCGACAAAGTCATCATGGACATCGTCATGCCCCGACACCGCGGCGCTTATGTTCAATACTTCCAGGGCCGCGCGGAATTGACCATTCGCTAGGCGCTTCTTTCACAAACGGGGTGTTCCTGCGCCCTATCTGCTCGGAAGCCCCACCCGAACCGTCTGGATTTTGTGGTAAAAATCCTATACGATGGTTTCACTAAAGCAGCAATCTGCCGATGATGCAGCTATAGGCGTATGCAAGTGATACGACCCAACTGCCGAGCACAGTTCAGTGCCGAAGACATCGACTTCATAGTCGAAACCCTTGGAAAAAAGGGGCGCGACTGCCTGATCGATCTGCTCAAGGACGAACAAAGCCGCGATTTGATCCTCGACGACGAGCTGCTTTTTCGTGCCGTCCTCGAACATCCGGAATGCCTCCGGATCTCCATGCACCTGTATTTTTACATCCTGGTGCGCAATGTTTTTCGCGGGTCGGGCCTCAAGGAGCGCGAAGTGGCGGATTACGTCGCCGAGGTGCTCGCCGAGTTTTCGCAGACCCATCGGTCGCAAGTGCGTGTCAATCGCCAGGGCGCAACTACCGACTACTTTGTCGATATGCTCGCGGCGCTCCAGACCGCCGACGACATCACGAGCTTTTTTATCCGCGCCCATATGGGCAATTACTCGCTCTTTCTGTCCGGCGTCTTTCCGGACTGCATTCGCATGCGGTCCGAACGCAGAGGCGCGCCGGACATACGCTATTACGAGGAGATCGGCCGCTCGAGTTTCCGCGCCGCGAGCGACCATCGGCTTGCGTATAAATATGACGTGGCCGAAATCTTCAACACGCTCTCCGAACGTTTCCAGACGACCCGGCGCGCGCTGAACGATCTCGGCGACCGCCTCATTTCGCTGGAGCCTCCGCCAACGATCGGTATGTAGCGATGGTTTGCTCTGGCGACTTGTGCCAGATCGTTTGCCAACCCATCGCTTTCCCGCCCTCAACGTTCTCCAGGCGATCGTCGATGTAACAAATCTCCGGGCCGCGCATCCGCGTCATGCGCTCAACGACTTCGTAAATTTTGCGCTGCGGCTTCATCGAGCCGTGTTCGTATGAAAAGACGTAACCATCGAAGGTGGAAAAGAATGGGAACCGGGAACGGATATGAGTCACGGCAAGGTCATTCGTGTTTGAGAAAATGTACGTGGGAATGCCCTTTTTTCGGAGCTCGGCGTGGAACTCGATCATTGGTTCAATCCCCGTAAAGATATCGGCGAACAAAACATTAAACTTCGCCTGATCGCCGCAGTAACCGGTCGCGTCACACACATTGCGGAAGAATTGATCGCGGTTAGTCAGCCCGGTCTCAAACTCCACGAGCAGACGTGACTTTTCCAAAATCTCCTGCATTTGATTCGCGGGAACTTTGGACATGGCCGCGAGGTTCCGCCCTGCGATGCTGTAATCGAAATCAACCAGCACCTTCCCGAGATCGAACACAACGACTTTCGGCGCCATGCTAAAGCTCGCGCCTCCCTTCGAGTGCGCGCGTCAGGGTCAGTTCGTCGGCGTATTCCAATCCACTGCCCGCCGGCAAACCGTACGCGAGCCGCGTCACCTTGATCCCGGGCCTCGCGAATCGCTTCGCCAAATAAAAACTGGTCGCATCGCCTTCGACGTCCGTCGGCAACGCCAGCACGAGCTCCTTGATGGGCTCGCGGGTGAGGCGCTGCTCCAATTCCGCGATCTTCAGGTCTTCGGCGCTGACACCGTTGATTGGCGAAATCTTGCCGCCGAGGACGTGAAAGCGCCCGCGGAACGCGCCCGTTTTTTCCATCGCGAAGATGTCCACGGCACGCTCGACGACGCAGACGAGCGACGGATTGCGCTGCGGATCCGTGCAGAGCGGGCACGGGACGGATTCGGTCAGCGCGCCGCAATTGGAGCACGTTTTGATTTTCTCGCGCGCCTGAACCAGCGCCTGCGCTAGATGGCGCGAGTCGTTTGGATCGCTCTGCACTAAATGCAGCGCAATGCGTTCGGCTGAACGCGGGCCGATGCCCGGCAAGCGTCCGAGGGCTGCCAGGAGATTCTGAATCGGTTCCGGGAGCTCAGCGCCCACACTGGTCACACCATGCCGGGCAGGTTGAATCCCTGCGTTACCTTGCCCATTTCCTGCGTGGCGATTTCCTTCGCCTGGGTCAGCGCCTGGTTGGCGGCGGTCACAATCAAATCTTCCAGCAATTGCGCATCGGCCGGATTGATCGCGGCGGGATCAATTTTGACGGAGGCGAGGGTGCCATCACACTTTGCCACGGCCTTTACCGCACCGCCGCCGCTGGTGGCTTCGACGGTCTTTTGCGACAGGTCGGACTGCACCTTTTCCATCTGTTGCTGCATGCGCGCAGCCTGCTTCATCAATTTGCCAATGCTCGACATAATTCAACTTCCCGTATTCCAGCCGCATTTCAAATGCCGGCACGGACTTCTACAATATTTCCACGAAAAATCTCCAATGCTTTTTGTATGAGCGGATCGTTCTTGAAATCTTCGACGTTCAGTTTCTGCGGCGTGGGCGGCGGCTGCGGCCTGGCAGGGCGAGCTTCCTCGCGAGCCTGGATCGGTTGGGGCGCCGGCGCCGATACCGCGGCGGGCGCAGCTTCGCTCACTACAAACCTGATCTGTGCGCCGGGATGCCCGAGTTCCGCGAGCTTGGCTTCCAATGTTTTGGTGTCAGCGATTTCAAGATGGCCGGACTCTTCCGCCGGAAATCGAACGGTCAGGACTTTGTTATCGAAGGACACTGGTTCACCGTGCGTGAGAAATGCGAACCCGACGCGACTGGCGCGTTGCGCGGCTTCGACGAGCGCCGGCCATAACTGCCGGAGGCCTTCCGGCGCGGGCGGGATGGCGATGGACATGGCGACCTTGTCGGTCCGCCTCCTCACGTCGGCGGCTACGGAGGTTGGGGCGGGTGCAGGCGCAGGCGAACCGCCGCCGCGCATTTGGTGGAGTTGGGCGATTACGGTTTCGATGCTGACGGCTTTGCGTGCGTCGATCGCTTTCAGGAGCGTGACTTCCATGAAGATTTTCTTGGAGGCGACTTCTTTCAATTTCGCTTCGGCATCGGTCAGCACTTCCATGATCCTCGTGAGTGCGTCAGGGGTCACCAGTTTTGCGTGTTCAGCGAGGGAAGCGGCTTCGGCTTCCGTTGCTTCGAGCAATTTCAAGTCGCCGCGGGAAATGTGATAAATCAGCAAATTGCGGAAATAACCGAGCACATCGCCGAGCAGCCGGCCGAGGTCTTTACCGTGCTTGCTGAGATCGTCCAACTCCTTCAGGACGGCTTGCGCATCGCCGGTTAGGACGCCCGACGCGAGCGCGAAGACCTGGCTCTGTGCGGCCAATCCAAACATCGAAAGGACGTCCGGTTCGGCAATCTCTTCGCCACAAAAGCTGATCAGTTGGTCGAGCGCGGACTCCGCGTCGCGCATGCACCCTTCGGCACCGCGCGCAATCGCAGTGAGCGCGGCGGTGTCAATCTTCACCTTCTCCTTCTTCGAAATGTCCGCGAGATGATCGACAATCAGCTTTACCGGAATCCGGCGCAAATCGAAGCGCTGGCAGCGAGAAAGGATGGTGGGCAGCACCTTTTCCGGCTCAGTGGTGGCGAACATGAACTTCACGTGCTCCGGCGGCTCTTCCAGCGTCTTCAAAAGGGCGTTGAAGGCCTCTTTGGTTAGCATGTGAACTTCGTCGATGATGTAGATTTTATACTTCGAGGTAGCCGGCGCGTACTTCACGGTTTCGCGCAGCTCGCGAATTTCCTCGATGCCGCGATTGCTCGCGCCGTCGATCTCGAGCACATCGATAGACCGCCCTTCGGTGATTTCTTTGCAGCGTTCGTCGTCGTCGCCGAACTCGACTTTTGGGCCGGCGGTGCAATTCAGGCATTTGGCGAAAATGCGCGCAATGGTGGTCTTGCCGGTCCCGCGCGGCCCGCAAAACAGGTAGGCGTGGGCGATGCGCTTCTGTTCGATCGCCTGGCTGAGCGTGCGCGTGACGTGTTCCTGCCCCACGACGTCACTGAAACGCTGCGGCCGATATTTCCTGGCGATGACCTGATAAGCCATACAAAATAAAGCTAAAGGCTGAATGCTAAAGGCTAAAGGAAAAACGAACTTTCATTTTAAATGAGACCCGGTCGAAAATATTTCTGCAAGTTGTCTGCGAGCGGACTGTTCAGGGTTGAGTTTTTGTGGTACGGGGTTTGGCTCGGCAGCAGGGAAAACCGTAATTTTTTGAGGTCAGGATTCGCAAGCGCCTGATTTGGAATGACTTGTACGTTTAACATTTTAAAAGATTACGGAAGATTACGGAAAATTACGGTTTTGGAGCGGCAGTGAGTTCAACCGCGAACAGGCGCCCATTAACGCCAATAAGGCGGTGGTGAATACCGGCGGATGAACAAGTTCCAGACTGGATGATCCGACTCATCAAAAGGATCCTAACCGGCAATAATATCGGTGTCAACAGATTTGTAGTATTTTGTGAGGAGCTGACGGGGAAAGGAGAGAAATTCGGAGAAGTCCGGCCAATTTGAACCACGGATAAACACGGATGGACACGGATGGACACGGATGAAACGAATTGGGCACGAACGGTCGAAGAGGAAATGGCTCAACTGCGAATGGACGCCAATGGAGGCGAATCTAAAGAAGGGATTAGGATTAAGATTAAGATTATGATTAGGAATTTTAGGGCTTGGGTCGCGAGAGGACTTGGATGGTGTCGCCGACGCGGACTTCGCCGGGCTCGATGACTTTCCAGTGGATGCCGCGGAGGTTGAGGTGGCGGGTGGGTGGCGCCTGGCAGAATATGACGGCATCCTTACCGAAGCGGGCGGCGAATTTCTTGCAGCCATTGTGCGGCAGCGGCGTCATTTCGACGACGGCTTTGCCGACGCGGAGGCGGGTGCCGACAGGGAGATTCTCGGCGGAGATGTCGAAGTCCACGATGAGGTTATCGCCGGAAGTGGTCAATGGCTGGCCGTTGGAGATGAGTGCGGAGACGTCGCGGCGAATGACGGTGATCTGGGCATCGAGTTTTCCGGCGCGGCGCTTCCATTCATCGCCGGTGACGCCATCATCGATGGAAAGATGGACTTGCTGAACGGATTCGTGCGCGCCCGGAGCGCGACGGCAGACGATCATAACGACGCGGCCGGAATCTTTCGAGGGTTGGGACAAGGCTTTAAGGCCGGCTTCCAACTCGGCGATCGAAAGGTGCAACGGATTGGGCATCACAGCGTTCACGACTTCGAGGACAGTAACTAAAAGGCAGTTTTTGTGCAATCCTCGTGCGAATCGCCAGGTGAATCCAAAGCGGTGTCGTCGCTGCGCTCTGCCACCGCAGTCCACATTCACTACTCGCGCCATCAACGACCTTGCAAAGGTAGACCCGGCAAGTCAGAGTCCGACCCAGGAGAAAGCGTTATGAAAATGAAGCTGATTTTTGCTTTGCTGGTGGCCGGTTCGCTGAATGCGGCGCAGCCGCCGCCGCACCGGCCTGATCCGCTGGCGGAGCATTTGTTTCCGCCGGACTTGATCATGCAGAATGCGGAGGAGATCAATTTGACCGACGAGCAACGGGACAAGATTGAGGCTGAGATGCGCAAGGCGCATGAGCGCTTTGATGAAATGCAGGCCAAGCGCGAAAAGTTGCTCGAAGAGGCCGAGGCGGTGTTGAAGAAGGACCGGATCGATGAATCCGCGGCGCTTGCGCAGCTTGAAAAAGTACTGAACCAGGAACGGGAACTCAGGCGGGCGCATCTTTCGCTAATGATTGCGCTAAAGAACAAATTGACGCCGGAGCAGCAGGCGAAGCTGGAGGAAATGAAAAGGCACGCCCCAAGGCCGGAGCGCGCGGAAGGGCCGCCCGAGCGACGTCCGGGCAAACCGCCGCCAGCGAGCCTTCAGGAAAAGATGAAAAAATTGAAAGCGGGCGTGAAGAAACTTGAGGATGAAGGGGGCGACGCCGGTTCCGTGGGAGAGATTATGCGCGAGTTTAAGCCACTGATGGATGAACAGAAGTACAAGCAGGCGGAAGAGGTGATTGACCAGGCGCTGAAGGTTTTGCGGGAGCAGAAGTGAGATCAGTCAATTATATCGTATGCGGTACAATCGCGGCTGGGTCGGTCTTGGGAAACGCGCTGTCACCCGATTATTCACGGGCGTGCTATAGACAACGCCGCTGGTCGTCACCCAAGGTCCGCCGGCGCTCTCTTCGACCGCATAAGTCCCAGGCTGCGGGCGGACAACAAACGTGATTCGCAATTCCGCGCCGTTGGTGGTGAAGGCCAGAATATCCAAAGGCTCAGGATCGATCTGCAGCGCGTTGAGGAAGACGCCAGGTCGCATCACGCCACTTTCGTTTGTACTGATACGATTGTGACGCCCTTCGATCAGCAACTCTCCGGCGGCATCCGTGATTCCAGTAAAGGAAAAGCGGTACTGATCGTTACGCACCGGCATGATCGAATTTGTGAATTGATATGCGCGCCGTCCGAGGACCTTATTTGCATACCAATCCGACGCGCGAATTGGAGGACTCAGCTCGTCAAAACCCCACAGCGTGATCAGGAAACGATTGGTCGGCGCCAGACCTTCAATCCGGACATTCAATCCGCCGTTGGTAGTCACATCCGGTGACGAAACGCAGTCGCGGAGAAGCTGGCTTTCGGTGAACGCGGCATCATTAGTCGGGCGGACGTGCCAGCGGTCACCGTAACCGCGGTTCAAACCGTTACCCCAGAGATGAACGCGGTATGCGCCGAAGGTCCGCACGGTTTCGTTTGTTTGCAGGGCGCTGATGGAGACGTTCGAAGTGATCAGAAACGCATTGAATCCGGGCTGCGTGTTCGTGGAAGCGGCGTTGGTGCGGCAGTTGAAGTCAATGCTCAACAACGGCGCGGCCCGAGCCGAAGCGGCCAGCGCTATCCCGCAAAGAATCAAACGCGTATTCATTTCCCCGAACCCTCGGGATACTAGACGAGCGGAACGTCGCCGCAAGCGAGATTTAGGTGGCCTGATGCTTTCATTTAAGCCGGTGCAATCGTATCATGTCCCAGCGATGAACCGGTTCGACCAAAAGCTGGCGGAGCATGGGCTGGAATTGCGGCGGTCGAAGTTGCGCATCTTGCAACTGAACGTCGGGCGGAAATGCAACCAGGCCTGCCGGCATTGCCATGTGGATGCCGCGCCCTGGCGAACGGAAATGATCGATCGCGCGACGGCGGAACGAATCGTCGATTGGATCGGCAAGCATCGGCCGGAGATTGTGGACATTACGGGTGGCGCACCCGAGTTGAGCGAATATTTTCGGTTTTTGGTTGAGGCATCGCGCGCCGCCGGCGCCCAAGTGATCGATCGCAACAATCTGACGATCCTTGAAGAGGCCGGTTACGAGAACTTGCCTGAGTTTCTGGCGCGGCACGAAGTAGAAATCATCGCCTCGCTCCCGTGTTATTTGCCGGAGAACGTCAACAAGCAGCGCGGGAATGGCGTCTACGACAAGAGCATCCGCGGCTTGCACAAACTGAATGCGGTCGGGTACGGCGGACGCTTTCCGTTGCATTTGGTTTACAATCCGCTTGGCCCGGCGCTGCCGCCGCCCCAAGCGGAGTTGGAAGCCGATTACAAGGAAGCGCTGCAGCGCGATCACGGGATTGTTTTCAACCGGCTGTACACGCTTACGAACCAGCCGATCGCGCGCTTTGCCGAAGATCTGCGGAAGCAAAACAAGTGGGACGATTATCTCGAGTTGCTGGCCAACAGCTTCAACCCGCACACCATCGAAGGACTGATGTGCCGCGACACACTGAGTGTGGATTACCGAGGCCGATTGTATGATTGCGACTTCAACCAAATGCTCGAGATGGCGCTGACGCCGCTTGCTCACGCGCACGGCTCTGAAGTGTATTTGTGGGATATTACGCCGGAGTGGCTCGATAATCGCGAAATCCAAACCGGGGTCCATTGTCTGGCCTGCACTGCGGGTTCGGGCAGCAGTTGCACGGGCGCGTTGAACTGATGAAGGCGGCGTTGCTGTTTTTGTTTTGCACGCTGGCAGCGAATGCCGCGCCGCTGTCGGAGATCATCAGCAAAGACAGCTCGATCATGATTCTCATCCCCGCTGGCTCGTTCCAGATGGGCAGCACCAACCAGCCCGATGAATCGCCGGAGCGAAAAGTCAACGTTCCGTCTTTCTACATCGACACCTACGAGGTGACTGGCGAGCAGTATGATAATTTCCTGCAAGCGACGGGCCACCGCCCGCCGCTGGACTGGGCGGACGGCAAGCTACCGCCGAAACTGCGGAAGCATCCCGTCGTGAACGTCACTTGGAATGATGCTACGGCATACGCAAAGTGGGCGGGCAAGCGTCTGCCGACGGAGGCGGAATGGGAGAAGGCCTGTCGCGGATCGGACGGCCTTGTTTATCCGTGGGGCAACGCCGGCGAAGGGAAGAAAGCTGCCAGCGGCGCTGACGCGCGCGACAAAACTCATCCGGAAGGACGGACCTTCCCGGTGGGCAGCTTTCCGGATGATGTTTCGCCTTATGGCGTGATGGACATGGCGGGCAATGCGTGGGAATGGACCGCCGATTGGTACAAGCCCTATCCGGGCAACGATCAATTCGAGGTTGAGTTTGGCAGCAAATACAAAGTGATTCGTGGCGGCGGTGGAATCGATTACTTCCAGGCGACGTCCACACGCCGCTGCGCTGATCGCGCGCACGCCTTGCCGCATAGCACGCATGACGCCCTGGGTTTTCGGTGCGCGCAAGATGTGAAGTGAAAGAGTGATGAGGCACCGGGGACCGGCAAATCTATGTACAGTCCTACATTAAGGCCAAGGGATCGGCGATTTGATGTGTTACAAAGGAAGGCGGCGAAGGGGCCGTCGCGGATTCCGCGGATGATGAACAGCAACGGTCGATGGGAATTTATCCTCACACTTTCGAAAGTGTGAGGATATAATTCCGGTGCATTACCGCGAGAAGCGTTGGTTGCCTTAAAGCAAAAGCGGCGCCGCCCGCGCCGCACTCCGCATTGGCTCATATCAACAGACGCGGACAGGCTGTCCGCGCGCCTTTATTGGGAGTTAATCGCGGACGGTTTTGAGGGCGGTGCGGAGGATGCGGTCGATCAGTTCGGGGTAGGTCACGCCGGCTTTTTGGGCGGATTGGGCGAAGTCTTCGTCTTCGGCGAGGATGGGGTTTGGGTTGGCTTCGATGAAATAGATTTCGTTTCTGGGTGTAAGGCGCAGATCGATGCGGGCGTAGCCATCGATCGTGAGCAGCCGGTAGATGCGTTTGCAGACGGATTCGATTTTGCGGACCATGGTGGGATCGAGGCCGTCGGCGAACTGATTTTCGAGACCCCAGCGCTTGCGGTAATCCTCATCCCACTTGGCTTTGTAGGTGGCGATCTTCGGTTCATCCGGGGGGACCTGTTTGAAGACCAGCTCGCGAATGGGAAAGACCTGCAAGCGATGGCTGCCCATGACGCCGACATATAATTCGCGCCCTTCGATGTATTCTTCGGCGATCACGTCGTTGTCGTATTTGTCGTGAATGAATTGAACGCGTTCTTTGAATTGCTCATCATTGTCAACGAGGGACGCCTGCGAAATGCCGAGCGACGCCTCTTCCTTGAGCGGCTTGACGAGAATGGGAAAGTTCAACTTGCGCGGGCGGGAGATGCGCTTGCCACGGGCGATCATGACGAAGTTCGGCACATGAATGCGATGGTAACCGAGAATCTTTTTCGAGATGCCTTTGTTCTTGCAGAGTAAGAGGCCACTGGAGCCACAGCCGGTAAAACTCAGCCCCTGCAACTCGAGGAAGGACGCGATGTTCTGGTCGAAGGAGCGATTGTTTTTGAATTGATCGGCGAGATTGAAGATAACGTCCGGCTGAAAGCTCTGCAGTTTCTGGCGCAGCAGGTCGAGATCGTCAAAGATGATCAAATGCTCGGCCGCGTGGCCAAGTTTTGTGAACGCTTCGAGCACATTGCGCTCGGTCTTGCGGTCGTCCTTCCGGAGTTCGGCGGTCAGATCGCCGTCGGTCGGGGGCGGCCCCATGGCGTCGAAGAGCGCGAGGACTTTAAGTTTTTTGCGCGGCATTATCGTTTGGTGCGCTTGAATTTTCCGGTGAAAAGATAATTCATGACCAGGGTGGTGACGTAAGCGGACATTTGCAGGTTTAACTGCGCATCGTCCGGTTTTGCGTACAAGTCCAGTTGCTGGCATCGCTTGATCAAACGGTTAAGCAATTTATGGACCCGATACTTGCGTTCATTGGTCCATTGCGAAACCGATTCCATGAGCTGCGCGCGCCGTTGCCGCAGCAGCACCGACGCTTTCACGCTGCCGTCGACCTCCGGCGCGGCCTGGAAAAGCTGGCGCAGGTCCGCATCATAAAAATCCGGATAGGTGTCAGCATACAGCTTGCGCTTGTGCGCGTAATAGGTCTTGAGCTTAATGTTCAGGCAATCGAAATCGCTCACGCGATATTGCGGCTGATGGATCGGCGGTTTGCCGGCGATCGATTTCATCAGGGCGTCCACGTATTCCAGCTTATGCAATGCTTTCCAGCCCTTGTAGCGCGCGCGCCAATCGAGGTCAGGGGTGAGCCAAACGGCGAAGGTCTCGGCAAAATCTTCGTCGGGATGGCTTTGGGCATACCAGTCATCCAGGTGCGTCACGTACGAGCGACTGTACGGACGCGGCCGGTAGAATTCCGTCTCTTCGCGTGACGCCAGGCCGAATGTCTGCTGCCATTTTTTCTTTTTGTATAGCTGATAGGCGTAGGAATACGCGTGGGCCGCTTCGTGGCGCATCAGGCGCATGAACCATTCCGGGGTTTCGCCTTCCACTTCGAGAACCATCTTGCGTTCGAGCTTTCGCAGCCGTTCATGCACCAGGAAAAATGGAATGAAAATCGCCGGTATGCCAATGGGCACAAACCATTCGTCACCGACGTGACAGGGAGGCTGAAACGAAAGTCCCTTCGCCGACAGATCAGCGTAGAGCTGCAAAATCAGCGGCTGCACTTCCTCCAATCCGAGCCGGAGGCTACGGATCTTTCGCTCGAGCAACTCGTCGTCGCTCAACGCGACCCATTCGGGCTGTGGTTTGAGGTCCAACTAAAAAGTTCGTGTCACGGCTTGAACAGCCGGTAGAACTTTATCGTCGTGCTCGGCACCGTGACCGGATTGGCGCTGCCGCTGGCGGAAGGATTCCAGCCGCCGCCAGTCAGGCCTAAATTGACGCTCTCCTGCAGAGAGAAGCCGGGCGTATTCGGTTCCCACGAAATGGTCACTTGTCCCGGGCCGGCTGGGCGGATGAACAACGTTGGAGCGCCGACCTGTTGCACGGCAAACGCACCCCAGAAACCGCCGACCAGTGTATAACTGCCGCCGGTGTGAACACCCGCGTCCGGCTGGCCGATGGTTCCGCTGAGGGTGTATGGCCCACCGGAACTCGTCCCGCCGCCGCCATCAATCGTATACCAATCAATGGAATAGCTTTGCGCCGACGCGCTGAGGGCTGCAGCCAGCATTATTGCACCCAGAATCGATTTTGCCGTATTCATGGTCGCCTCGGAGTATTAATGGGGATGCTGACAGAATCCGGGGACGGTTACAAGCATAAATGCAAGAACTTCGAGAACGTGAGAGGGGGAGAGCATGAGGAGTGTCTCCGCAAGGGTAGGGCGCTCCCTTACGGTCGCGGCTCTGAGAG
>DATENK010000363.1:0-6836 GCA_035275085.1 Verrucomicrobiia bacterium
GCGAGGAAAAAACATATGCCAGGAAAGAAACATCTCCGCGGCGCCAGCAGCAAGCAGCAGCGCCAGTACGAACATATCAAAGAATCCGCGCAGCGTTCCGGACGTTACGGCAAACGCGCCAAAGAAGTTGCGGCGCGAACCGTGATGAAGCAGCGCGGGCAGCGCAAAAAATCGCGTAGTCGCGGCAAACGCTAAGCGGCGTTTGGATTGCGCGCCGCAGTCCGGAAGGTAATCGAGATACGCCGTCCGCGTGGACGGCGTTCTCCATTAATGACGTCCGTCAATCGGGCCGCGATGGCGTGTCGCCATTCAGAGCGCGCTTCCCCGCTGATCGCCCATAAGCTGCGGGCGGGAAGATGAACGGATACCCGCAGCCCTCGTTCAGGATGGCTAAAGTCCATCATAATGTCTGATCCGAGGCTGACGCACGCGATCGTTGGCCCGAAGGCTCCATAATCTTTGTGCGGTCCGATCCCGAGCGGCGGGATGTATTCGTTGATGACGGAGTTTTCGGGAAATCGTTCAAAGCCGGCATCGTTTGCCACACGCCCGGCAAGTGGCAGAAGCCAATCCGGTAAGTCCCGCAGCCACGAAGCACGCTTTCCATGCTCTTCGCGATAGCCTAACCCATACTGCTGGATCCGGCGCCGCCAATCCGTTTCCCACGGCCCCCGATCAACGTGCCGGATGAAGTCGCGCTCTTCCTCAGGCGTGACGTAATTCAGGCGCAGTGAAAACCCCGGGATTTCGAAAGCTTGTTGGGTCGCCTCTTTGTCATCGAGAAACAGTTCGCGCTGCATGTTCCTTCAGCCATAGTTCGACTTCCTCGTCGGACGCGCCGGTCGCGACAAAGTCTTTGAACTGCTCCTTGTCTACCCCGGCTTCCTGGAAGAACATCTGGTCCATCGGGCAGCCGTATTGAAACTCTCCATTCCAACCCAAAAGGGTTGCGCGGCATTTATCCAGGGCACGTGCGGCACCTTCAACTCCAGCCATTCGTGTGCTCACGTGCCGGGGATCCTCTTTGCGCAAGTCTTTCGCCAACGTCTTTAGTTTTTGTTCGTTCATAAACCTCCTACTTCATTATACCACCCTAAGCGTGGTTAGCGATTAGGGAAAAACGAGGCGGTAAAAGGCAGAGCCGACCGTCGGATCAGCAGGGAGAATTACCCGGTTCGTAAGCGTTGAACTCGGCACGTCCACCCAGTTCGTGGTAATTCCGATTGAAGGAGCATTGGTTTGGAACTGCAAACGCCATCCGATGTGATCGGCTGGCCATGCCAGCGTAAGGGGCCCGCCGGACCCGGAGCGAGATGCGATGACCGTGACTTGCGCAGTGCTGAGGACCCGCAGGGTTCCGTCTATTGCGAGCGTATTAGTGTTCCAACCGAGCCCGGGACCGGGCTCGGCAGGAGTAATCGTGGCGAATGCGCCTTCGTAACTATTTGCGCTGAACAGCTTGAAAGTGTTCGACGTGGAGAGTGTTCCCGTGACATTAGAAGCGTTCAACGTGCCCCCGTACGTCACGGTCGTCAGGCCCCGCACCTGGTCGCTGGTCCGCGACGCGGCGTTAAGTTCCATCAACGCAGTCCCCGCGAGCGTCAAGGAGTTGCTGATGGTAAGGCCGCCCATGAAGATCCCTGGAGCAACCGTTCCGGTCGGCAGAATGCTGACAGGGCCGAGAATTGTGCCCGTTCCCGCAAGGGTGCCGCCATTGACCGTCACACTGCCGATGCCCGTAGCCGACCCGGTGGCGTTATCCACGAGGAGTTTGCCGGCTGAAACAATTGTTCCTCCGTTGTAAGTGCTCGCTGCGCCAAGCCGCATTGTTCCGCCCCCAAGTTTCGTTACTCCTCCATTTGTCAGCGCAACGTCGCACGAGAAATCCACTTCGCCCGTACCGTTGCCGATGGTGAAATTGCGCAGGCCGCCGCCGAGATCGATAAACCCAGCGGCGCCCGTCCCTGCCCCGCGACCGATCGTTGCGGTCGCGCCGATGAGCGGGTTGATAATGACGTTGCCAATCACGGCGAGCTTCGCAGGCGACACCGCCTGAGGCATCAGCGTGATGGTGTTGAAGGTGAGGGTACCGCCGCCGAGGGTGAACGTGCGCGTCGCATCCACCTGCAGGGTGTGGAACCGGAGATTTCCCGTGCCGCTTAGCATCACGGGTGCGGAAAACTGCGCGGTGAGCGGCGTCGAATCCGTCGATGGCACGTAATTGATGGTCAGCGTGCCGTTGGTTATATTCAAGGCTTCGCGAACGTAAAGCTTCCGGATCGTATGGGTGCCCGAGCCGAGGGTGATTGTTATGTTGGTGTTCGGTCGGTCAAGAATCACGGTGTCCTCGCTTCCCGGCAGGCGAGCGGTCGGCAGCGTCAACGGGCCCACCCGCGGGAGCTGTCCGGGGCCTTGGACCGGTGGCACTGGAGGCACCCCGCTGTTCCAATTGGAAAGCGTTGTCCATAGTCCGTCGCTGTTCGTGATCCACAGTGCCGGCACACAATAATCTTTTACGTATTCGATCCCGCCGTGAGCCACATCTACATCGAGGTTTGCCCCAGGATTTCCATTCAAGCGTGCGGTGCTTGCGTACTGCCAAAATGCCCATGGCTGTGCCGGCCTCGGCGGATCGTCCCATGGACCGTAGATGTATGATATTGAATCGTTCGGATTCATCGTTTGAACCGGGATTGAGGCGGGATCTGTCTGATTTGGCCAACGTGCGATCCACAAATTAGGAAACGCATTGACAATCGAAGCTTGAACATAGGTGGTGTAATTCCCGCCGCAATAGACCGTCGGCCGAATCCCCATGACCTCGTAAATCCGGTCCGAAAACTCGATCGCGAATGCAGTTAATTCCGCTGAGGTGCGTTCACTCTGACCCGCTTCGAGATCAAAAACCGGCAACAAATATCCGGGTCGCATCCAGGCGCCAGCCATTTCGATCATGTGATTCGCTTCATCACGACCGGTGTTGGCAATCCCTCCGGAGTTGCCCGTGGTTGCAACGACGTCGGCTCTTCCGTAATGATACGGGCCGGCGATCAATCCGGCAGCGGTCGCGCGCGTGATATTTTGAACAAAATACGGATCATCATACCGTTGCGAAAGATTCGTCAACGTGCGATCTCCCGCAGGATACCCGCCTGAGCGGTGGTCTTCTCCGGTTGTTCCTCCCCGGCTCGCGCGGATGAAAGCGAAATCCCGTCCGTCGCCAAGGATACTATTTACTGCCTGGTTCGTAGGGCGATGAAAAGTGGCCCATTCGTCCGTCGTAATTTCTCCTTGATGAGTAGACACGTCGATTCCTAACACGCGTTGGGCGGAAGCGGATACGGGCGCGAACAAGGAAATCAAGGCCAAGAGCAAACCGGTCCATACAACTTTGGGGCGGCTTACAACTCGCGTCATTGTGAGAGGGCCAGCCTATCATTTACGCGCGGCCGAAACAAGGAAAACCACATTACTCCGCGAGTTGAACGAAGTTCTCCAACAGCTTCAACCCTATAGCCTGGCTTTTCTCGGGGTGGAATTGGGTGGCAAACACGTTGTCCTTCCAAATGGCGGATGCAAATTCTTCACCGTATATAGTGCGGGCGCAGACAATCGATTCGTCCGTCGGTAGCGGGAAAAAGCTGTGTACGAAATAAACATACGCCCCGCTGCCAATGCCCTTGAACAGCGGGCATTTTCCATTCGCGAATTCGATTTGGTTCCAGCCAATCTGGGGAATCTTTAAGCCGGGTTTTTCGGTGAACCGCACGACGCGTCCGTTGAAGATCCCGAGGCCCGCGGCGCAACTGTTGAATTCCTCACTCCGCTCAAACAGCGCCTGATACCCGACACAAATCCCGAGGAATGGTCTGCCCGAGTTAATGAATCCCTTGACGCTTTCCAATAGCTCCTGCTTGCGCATTGCGGTAATGCAATCATCAAACGCGCCCACCCCGGGTAGGACCGCCGCGCGCGCTTCCTTCAGGCCCTTCGGCCCGGTGATGACCTGCACGTCGCCGCCGACCTTGCGCAACGCTTTCTCGACGCTGCGCAGGTTGCCGGAACCATAATCCATCAAAGCGATCATGCCTGCATCCAGTATTGCGGAGAAAGGTGCGCGCGTCCAATGCTGGGCGTAACCATGTTTGAACGCACTGAGGGCACTTGCGGTCAGCTACTTTGTAGTACAAAGTAAACCGGGTTTGTTATGAACACAACACGCTGGATCAAACATTTCCAACAGAATCGTCTCCACCGTCCTGAGCCGCATTGGGACGTTCCCATCACCCTGGACCTTCACACCATCAGCCGCGTCCTGCCTTCGCTCGAAGGTTTTCAATTGGGCGATGGGGGCGGGCCCGCATCTCTCATCGCCGGTGACGCGCAACGCTTTCGCGAAAGTTCTGCGGATATGCGAACCATTGTCGATTCGTGGTTCGCCGAGGAAAAGGAGCATTCGCGGTTGCTGAGTTGCGCCGTCCGCCGCTTCGGTGGCAAGCTCATCAAATCACACTGGAGCTTCACGGCGTTTTGTGCCTGCCGAAGAATTTTCGGCGTTTGGTTCGAACTGCAGGTGCTGCTGCTGACGGAATTGGTTAGCACAGCCTACTATCGCGTGTTGCGCAGGCATATCGAGGACGCGCCAGTCCGTGACATGTGCACGCTGATATTGCGCGACGAAGCCGGGCACGTCGCGTTTCACCGGGAGCGGCTGGCAGCAGCAGCCAAAGGACCTGGGCTTTTGGCCATTGTGGTGTGGGCCCTGCAATTCTGGATGTGTGGTGTGGGCGCGGCAACGATGCTCTGGCTCAATCACCGCGGTTGCCTGACTGCTATTGGCGGCACGCGCACGGAATACTATCGTGAGGTCGGTCTGGAGATTTCCCGCTTCGTCCGGCGGCTTTTCAATCCCGCGCAAATTCCGCAAGATGGGGTTCGCGCCCGCATGCCTGCGCCGGCGCTTACGCATTAAAAATGAATGAATTAAGAAAGATTCGCTGGGCGATCGCAGTGTTTATAACAGGCTTAATCTTGAGCGGCGCCACGTCCTTTCCGCTACAGCAAGAATTGAACTGGCTGGCGGAAGTGCGCGGCGGGGCGAATACCGGCTTCGATCGCTGGATATTGACGGTTCGCGATGGCCTAAATGATACATACCCAAAATATCCATGGATCGGATACGGTACCGATTGGCTCGCATTTGCGCACCTGGTGATCGCGATCTTCTTCATTGGGCCATGGATTGATCCCGTTCGGAATGTGTGGGTGATTTATGCCGGTTTAGCCGCTTGCGTGTTGATCTTTCCGCTCGCGTTTATTTGCGGGGCGATCCGACACATCCCGATGGGTTGGCGTTTCATCGATTGCTCATTCGGCGTTTTGGGGGCTTTACCGCTGTTGTATGCGCTGAGGGTTGGCCGGAGGATGAGGACGGTATGAAGAGGAGTGTGTCGCGCCGCCGATTTCTGCAAACCATGGCCGCGGGTGGTTTGGGGGCCGCCTCTTATATGCACTGGTGCGAACCCGGATGGCTCCGAGTCGGCCGCCACACAGTACCGATCGATCCCGCTTTGCCGCAGGTTCGCATTTTGCACATCTCAGATTTGCACGCGTCGCCGGTCGTCAGCTTGCGTCAGATTGGGGAAGCCACTGATCTGGGCTTGAGCCTCAAGCCAGATTTAGTCTGCCTCACGGGAGATTACATTACGCGCAAATACGACTACTTCGCTGAACTCGGGCAGTTGCTCAAAGGCTTCGGCCGTGCCGCGCCCACTTTTGCATGTCTCGGAAACCACGACGGAGGCCGATGGTCCGCACGACGCGGATATGCGGACACAAGTAAGGTGGAAACGATGCTGAGCGATGCCGGTGTCACTTTGTTGCGTAATCGTTCGGCAACAATCACGTTGAACCAACGTCCTTTGACGCTGGTCGGTGTTGGCGACATGTGGGCGGAGGACCTCGACGCGACAAAAGCGTTTAAGGGCGTTGCCGAAACACCACGCGAAACTGTCGTGCTGCTTTCGCATAATCCCGATAGCAAAAGCAGAGTGCAGCATTTTCCCTGGGACTTGATGCTCAGCGGCCACACGCACGGCGGGCAACTCTGGATTCCGATGATCGGCGCGCCGTTCGCCCCGGTCCGTGACAAGCGTTTCGTCAAAGGCCTTCGGCGCTGGAACGACCGGTGGATTCATGTTACCAAAGGGGTTGGCAATTTGCATGGCCTGCGCCTGAACTGCCCGCCGGAGGTTAGTCTGTTAACGCTCGCCTGATTTGTCGAGGGCGGTTCGGTTTATGCTTCGCAGGCGCCCGCCTATTTAAAGAATAATGAAAAAGACAAAACAGAATCCTCGGCCCGCCGCGAAGCGGGAAAACGGTAATGGCAACTCAAGCTCAAGCTGGGTCAAATGGCTCAAAGCCGTCCCACCCTTGAAGACTAACACGGTCAAAGGCTCGCTTGCCCTCGAAATGTCAGTGGTCGAATGGTCCATGCTCACCGCCATCGCGTCTCGTCGCGGTACCACGGTCGACACAGCCGCACGCGACCTCTTGCTGCGCGGAAACAATCTCGGCTCAGAATTCGACCGCTTGCAATAGCAGCGGTTGTTCAGATCAATGTTCAGGGAGATGAGCGCCTCGCCTGGGGCGTTCGTCTCCTATTTTACTCTGAACCGTTCGCGAAGTTACCAGCCAAGACGCTCGCGCTTCGTCAAATACAACAGGCCGAGAATCCGGATGGTGACGGTGAGCAGGTAAAAACTGAAAAATGCCCAAAACGCGCGAAATCCAAATAACAGAAGCATCTTTCCCACTGATGAACCCATCATCGCCTC
>DATENK010000364.1:0-4844 GCA_035275085.1 Verrucomicrobiia bacterium
GCCTTCTCGCGTTCGTCGGCTGAAAGAATATCACGCGCAAACGCAACCAATTCGGCGCGCCACACGTGCACTACGTTCTCTGGGAGGGTAAGGTCTTTCGGAGCCGGCCGCCACTGCTCCGCGGAATCCATACGCGATCAATCCTCGTCGAATTTGCGAAGCACCAGCGCTTCCAGTTCGTGCGCCGCGCGCGTGGCATCCTCCCCCTCGGCGGTCAGGACCAATCTGCTGCCTGGTCCCGCAGCGAGCATCATCAGACCCATGATACTCTTGCCGTTAACACGTTCGCCGTCCTTTTCGAGGAAAATTTCGCAATCGAAACGATTCGCCGTCTTCACGAACATCGCGGCGGGCCGGGCATGAATTCCCAATTTGTTGGCGACGACCAATTCCTTGGTCGCTTTGTGTTCGGTTGCCTTCCGCGCCGCACTCATGAGCCGCTTTTCAGAATAACACTGGTGGAAAAGGAAAGCCAAAGGATTTCCTCGCTTTACCGCGAATACCAGCCTGTAACCCACGCGGGCGACCGCGGTCGTTAAACGCAGGGTAATATGATTCTATTCGTCCGGCGGCCTGATATTGTATAGTTTCATTGCTGGTTATGGCGGCAAAACGAAAAACGACGTGGCTTAAGTGGGTGCTGGCGCTGCTCGCCATCGCGGCGGCGGGCGCAGGCTGGCGCTGGTATGCCGATCGGCCGGATGATTCGGACGTCGAATACCGCAAGAGTCCCGTCGCCAAGGGAGACATTGTCCAGAGCGTCACCGCCAACGGTCAAATCACGCCGGTGAAAAATGTGCAGGTCGGCAGCCAGATCTCCGGCATCATCAAGGAACTTTACTCTGACTTTAACGAGCGTGTTACGAACGGCCAGGTCGTCGCCCAAATCGATCCTTCCACCTATCAGCAGAATCTCACGCTGGCCGAAGCTGAGCTCGCCAATGCCAAAGCGTCGCTGGAATTTGCCGAACTCAATTACAAACGCAACAAAGGCCTCGGGGAGCTCGTCGCCGCAAACGATCTCGATCGATCGCTCGCCGATCTTCACCAGGCGCAGGCGGTTGTCAAAACTCGCGAGGCCTCCGTCAACAAAGCCAAAGTGGACCTCGAGCGCACCACCATTTACGCGCCCATCGATGGCGTCGTCATTTCCCGCAACGTCGACGTCGGCCAAACGGTCGCCGCCAGCTTCACCGCGCCGACGCTCTTCGTGGTCGCAAACGATCTGACCAAAATGCAGATCGAAGCCGCCGTCTCCGAAGCCGATGTTGGGGGAATCGAGACCGGTCAGCAGGTCGATTTCAGTGTGGACGCTTTTCCCGGCCGCACCTTCCATGGCGAAGTCAAGCAAGTGCGTTACGCCCCCGTGACCAACCAGAACGTCGTGACTTACACGACCATCGTCGAGGTTTCCAATCCCGACCTCAAGTTGCGTCCCGGAATGACCGCCACAGCGTCGATCATCACCGCGCAACGCAATCATGCGTTGAAAATTCCGAATGCCGCTCTGCGCTTTCGTCCCCCGGAAACCATCGCCGCCGCCACAACAAACACTCAGGCTCCGGCGGGCAGCGCTCCGCGCAATGGCGGAGACCGTATGGCTTCGGGCGGAGGGTCCGGTGGGGGTCGAGGTGAACGCGGCGGTGGGGGTGGCGGAGACAATCTCCGCGAACGCATGCAAAATATGTCACCCGAAGAACGCGCCGCCATGCGCGCGCGGTTCGCGGGGCAAAACGCTGCGCGTCGGCCACCGGGAGAGGCTTCCATGGTCCGCACTGTTTACGTCATGCAAGATGCCAAAGACGGCAAGAAACCAGTGCTTAAGCCCGTCAAAGTGAAAATTGGCATCAGCGATGGCAAAGATACTGAAATCCTCGAAGGCTTGAACGAAGGGGACGTGGTTGTCGTCGGCGTCAACACGCCGGCGCTCGCCGCCAATGCTCCAAACAACGCGCGGCCCGGCGGCAGTCCCTTCGGCGGTCCTTTTGGCGGCGGCTTCCGGCCGCGATAGGTTCCATGGCCCACCCGGTCGTCAAGCTGGAGAATTTCAGCAAGGTTTACGTCGGCAGCGAAGTCGAGGTGCACGCGGTCCGCAACGTGTCACTCGATATTCAGCCCGGCGAGTTCGTAGCCATCATGGGGGCGAGCGGTTCGGGCAAATCAACGATGTTGAACACGCTTGGCTGCCTCGACCGCCCAACTTCCGGTAAGTTTCTCTTGGACGGCGTGGACACCGGGACGCTTGGTCGCAACGCACTCGCCGATTTGCGCAATCAGAAAATCGGGTTCGTCTTCCAGGGATTCAATTTGCTCTCGCGCACGACGGCGCTCGAGAACGTCGAGTTGCCACTCATGTATGCGCGTCCCGGCCTTGCGAACTCAGGGCAGCGCGATCGCGCCTTGCGCGCGCTCGAGCAAGTCGGCCTCGACGAACGGGCGCATCATCATCCCAGCCAGCTTTCGGGCGGACAACAGCAGCGAGTCGCCATCGCCCGCGCGCTGGTGAACGACCCGGCCTTATTACTTGCCGACGAGCCCACGGGCAATCTCGACACCGCCACCAGCATCGAGATCATGGGCATCTTCCAAAGCCTGAATCAGCACGGCATGACCATCGTCATGGTCACCCACGAATTGGACATCGCTCGTTACACCCAACGCATGGTGGTCATGCGCGACGGTCGCATCATCCGCGATGAACGCGTCATGAATCGTCTTGTTGCCTCCGAGGAGTTGGACAAACTGCGCCAGGAACAGCAAGCCGTGCAACTCACCACATGATCAAGGTCACCACATTTCGCATTGCCGCTCGCGCGCTCCGGCGCAATACGTTGCGCACGGTGCTCACCATGCTGGGCATCATTATTGGCGTCAGCGCCGTCATCGCGATGGTGAGCATCGGCCAGGGCGCGCGCGCGCAGGTGGAAGCGCAAATCGCCAGCCTGGGGCAGAACGTCATTCTGGTCATGTCGGGAAACGTGACCCGCGGCGGGTTCCGCATGGGCTTTGGCACCGCAGGTTCATTGACCCTCGAAGATTACGATGCCATACGCCGCGAAGTTCTTGGCGTGAATCGCGCCAGCCCTGAAGTGCGGGCCTTCGCGCAAGTCGCGGTCGGCAACCAGAACTTGAACACCGCCATTCTCGGAGTGAGCGCCGATTATCTCGACCTGCGTTCCTGGGCATTGCGCGGCGGCGAGAACTTCACCGAGCAGGATGTCCGCCACGCCAACAAAGTGGCGCTAATCGGCAAAACAACCGCCGACACTCTCTTCGGCGATGGCGACCCGGTTGGTCAGATCATTCGCGTCAAAAGTGTGCCTTTCATCGTCGTTGGTACGCTCGCGCCCAAGGGCATGTCCATGAGCGGCAGTGATCAGGACGATACCTTGCTCGTGCCTTACAGCAGCGCTATGAAACGCCTGACCGGCGGCACCTTTTTGCGCTCGCTGACCATTCAGGCTGCCACGCCTGACCTTCTCGACAACGTCAAAGAACAAATCTCCGATCTCCTCCGCCAGCGCCATCGCATCGGCCCCGATCGCGATGACGATTTCATCGTCCGCACCCAGCAGGAAATCACCGACATGGCCACCAGCACCTCGAAAATCATGACGGTTCTGCTGGGATCCATCGCCGGCGTGTCGCTCCTGGTCGGCGGCATCGGCATCATGAACATCATGCTCGTCAGCGTTACCGAACGCACCCGCGAGATCGGCATCCGCATGGCCGTCGGTGCCCGTGGCCGCGACATCCTCCTCCAATTCCTCATCGAAGCCGTAACCTTGAGCGCCGCCGGCGGACTGATCGGCATTCTTCTCGGCGTCGGCGGTTCGCGCCTCGTCTCCTCGAAGTTGCAATGGCCCACGCTCATCTCCCCCGAATCCATCATCGGCGCCTTCGTATTCAGCGCCATCATCGGCATCTTCTTCGGCTTCTACCCCGCCCGCAAAGCTGCCCAGCTCGACCCCATCGAAGCCCTCCGCTACGAGTAACGCCGCTGTAGCCCCGGCGACGGCTTACCCCCGAAAAATCCGGCACACCGGCACATTATCGTTAAACGTTAAGGAATTTGCGAAAATTATCCGGCACAAATCCGTAACATGTGCCGGATGATCCGGCACACGCGACAACCGATTCGACCCATCGGCTGGACGAGCTTTACGTTGGTTACAGGAGTGCGGATTCGAAAGAACGCGCCAGCCGCCTATGTATCGCGCCGCGGTTCACTTCTGGATGACTTTAATCTTAAGAGGGTCTTCCTCCCAGTTGCGAGAGCCGTTTGGATTTGCTAAGGAGCGCAGTCCTAGCCAGCACAAGGCATTCGGATCTTCATTGATACCGAAGGAAATCGCGAGTTTGCTGAAGACCTGCTGATTACGGCTTTCGAGAAACGCACCCAATGTAACGGAACTTTTCCAATACTGGTCTTCAGGGTTCTGCTCGACCCGAATGGCGTCACCGTATCCGGCTGTTGGTGCCTCAAAAGTCAGGCTGGAACGGATTCCGTCAGCTTCCTGCACACGCCCATCGACCGCCTTTACTATCAGGGTCCAGTGAGCTTTCGAACGGAACGACACTTCCCCCGGCGGCCGTTGAACCGTCAATTCAATATCGCCGCCGCTTGGTACGATCTTCGCAGTCAAGAGATCAATATGGATAGAATTAGTGGGCACGGGAAATCGGTATTCTTTTGAAACGCGAACCAGTGGTTCTGCCCCTTTGAGCCGCCACATTTTAATTACTACGGGTCTGCTGGCGTCAGGGTCGTGGTGCGCACCCCGATCGCTAAAAAAGGAGAAGTTGGCTGACGCGTTGGTGCTTGCAAGGGTGTAACCCTCTGC
>DATENK010000365.1:0-4281 GCA_035275085.1 Verrucomicrobiia bacterium
TTCAACTCCGTGTTCTCCGTGCCTCCGTGGTAAAACTCATTTTGCTTTCATCAGGCGGTATTCCATCGAATCAACCAAGGCCTGGAGGCTGGCTTCAATGATGTTGTCGCTCGCGCCCACGGTGCCCCATTCTTCTTTGCCGTCAGTGCTTTCGATCAGCACCCGGGTTTTCGCAGCGGTGCCGGCGACAGAGTCCAAAATACGGACTTTGTAATCCGTCAGTTTGACGTCTTCGAGCTGGGGGTAAAAACGGACCAGCGCGGCACGGAGCGCAGAGTCCAAGGCATTCACGGGGCCATCACCCTCGGCCACCGTATGCGCCTGCTGGTCGCGCACGCGAACTTTGATGGTCGCTTCGCAGATCGACGCAGCGCCATCGCGGCGCATCGAGACGTGATAAGCGTCCACGAGGAACGGGGGCATGCGGCGTTCAAGGGTCTTGCTGATCAATAATGCGAGCGAACCTTCGGCGGCTTCATACTCGTACCCCTGGTGTTCAAGATCTTTGATACGATTGAGGATAGCTTTGAGTTCCGGCGTGTCGTTGGCCAGCTTGAAGCCGAGCTCCTGCGCCTTAAGAACGATGTTGCTGCGGCCTGCCAGGTCGCTCACGAGGACGCGGCGTGAATTGCCAACGAGCGTTGGATCAATGTGCTCGTATGTGCGCGCCAATTTTTGCACGGCGTCCACGTGAATACCACCCTTGTGCGAAAACGCAGCCGAGCCAACCCATGGTTGGCGGGGATTGTGGCGGAAATTTGCGATCTCATCCACGAACTGCGACAGCTCGCGGAGATTCGGCAACGCGCTGTCTGGCACTGATCGCTTCCGCAATTTGAGCGCAACGTTTGGGATCACGCTGGTGAGATTGCAATTTCCGGTGCGCTCGCCGTAGCCGTTGATTGTGCCCTGGACGTGCGTGGCACCGCCCTCCAAACCCGCGAGGGCATTCGCCACGCCGAGCCCGATGTCGTCATGCGTGTGAATACCGATGCGCGTGGTCAGCTTCCCGAAAGCCGCGCGCGTGATATCTCGAATCTCGTACGGCAGGCAACCGCCATTGGTATCGCAAAGCACCACAATGTCAGCGCCGGCTTTTTCCGCGGCCTGCCATGTGGCCATCGCGTATTCCGGGTCGTCCTTATAGCCATCGAACGCGTGTTCAGCGTCGTAAACCGCGATTTTCCCGTTGTCTTTGAGATAACGGATCGTGTCCGCGATCATGGCAAGATTTTCCTGCGGCGTCGTGCGCAGGACTTCCTGAACGTGCAAGAGCCAGGTCTTGCCAACGATCGTTACCACAGGTGTGGCTGCCTCCAGAAGGAGGCGGACCTGATCGTCTTTTTCGACAGGCATCGACTTGCGACGCGTCGAACCGAAAGCCGCCAGTAAGGAATGTTTCAACTTGCGGCGCTTGGCTTCCTCGAAAAACTCGATGTCTTTAGGATTGGAACCGGGCCAGCCGCCTTCGATGTAATGAATACCGAAAGCATCGAGCCGCTCAGCAATTCTCAGCTTGTCGGCCACCGAAAAATTGATGCCTTCACCCTGGCTGCCATCGCGCAGGGTCGTATCGTATATCTCGACTTCCGGTTTCATAAACCCGCTAAGGCGGGAACGAACTTGATACGGCAATTTGGAGCCGCTTGCAAACTTGAACTAGAGCCAACGAATGATCAACCGGGGATTACGACGCCGAGAATGCAATTGACGAGATGTGGAGCTTGATTATCGTGGCCAAATGGAACATTCAGCGGGATTTTTGAAGGTTGTCAACGAAGCGCGCGCGAAAGTGCGGGAGATGACGATTGAACAAGCGCGGGAACGCCTGGCGAAAAATCCAAAGGCGATTCTGCTGGATGTTCGCGAGGATAGCGAATGGGCGAAAGGACATGTCGCGCAGGCGCAGCATTTGGGAAAGGGAGTTCTCGAACGGGATATCGAGAAGATGTTTCCGGACACAAATGCCGAAATCATCATGTACTGCGGCGGCGGTTATCGCTCCGCATTGACGGCCGAAGTAGCACAGCGCATGGGTTATAAGAATGTTGCGTCGCTAATCGGCGGCTACAAGGCGTTGGTGCAGGCTAATTGGCCGATGGCGGTCTAAGTTTTCTTTCATCCGCAATCCCACAAAAGAGTTGTTGCAAATCTTACATCTGTAGGATTTACTCAGCACTGTAATGCAGTCAAAAGGCAAGAACCGGCCTGTGCCGCCGATTACGGCTGCGGAATGGGTAGTGATGCGCACATTGTGGAGTAAAGCGCCGCAGAGCACGAATGAGGTGGTAACAGGATTGGAGGACCGCGCCGAGTGGAAGCCGAAAACAATCCACACGCTTCTGGCGCGGCTGGTGCAGAAGAAGGCGTTGCGTGCGGAAAAACGGGGACGCGAATACGTCTATTCGCCGCTCGTGCGGGCCGAGGAGTGTGAGTACGAGATTTCGCGTTCGTTCCTTGGGCGGTTCTTCGATGGAGAACTTGCGCCGTTCCTGTCGCGGTTAGTCGAAAGGGAAAAGCTGACCAGGCAAGAGATTGAAGAACTGAAACGAATTCTGGACGAGGGCGCGAAATGAACTGGGTACAGCCGATGGTCGAGCGCGTGTGGGAGATTTCACTGTCCGCGACCGTGTTGATTGCGCTCGGGTGGCTGGTGATTTTGTTTTTCGGGAGGAGGATGCCGGCGTGGGCGCGGTACGGGATTTGGGTGTTGGTGTTTCTGCGGTTGATGATGCCGATGGTGCCGGCGGCGGGGTTCAGTGTTTGGAGTTTGGGACGGGGGAAGGCAGAAACTCTCACACACGCGGCTTCAACAGCGTTCAGCCGGCGCGCAGACTACCAGCCTGCGGTACAGCAGAGTCCCACTCTGCGTTACAAGAAACGTCCCTTACTGTGGGTAATTGGAGCGGTGACATGGGTTGCGGTGGCGGTGGTGCAGCATCGACGAGCGGTGCGGTGGGTACGCGGGCAGAGGACATGCGACGATCAACGAGTGATGTCAGCCCTGGATCGGGCGCGTGCGGCATTCAATGTGCGAAAGCAAGTGGCGATCCTGATTAACGATCGGTTTGAAGCGCCGGCCGTGTTCGGCTGGAGACGACCGACCCTGCTGCTGCCGAAGGCGTGGCTGAAGGATGCGGGGGACGATGAATTGTATGGCGTGATGCTGCATGAGATGGCGCACGTGAAATCGCAAGACGCACTGCTGAATTGGCTTTGGATTCTTGTGCGCAGCGTTCATTGGTTCAACCCATTCGTTTGGTACGCGTTTCGCAGGCTGCGCGCAGAGCGTGAGCTGTTTTGCGACGGCCTCGTCCTGAAGCGATTGCAAGTGCGGGAGCGAGCTGTGTATGGAAGTATGCTGCTGCGAATGGCGGCGCAACTTTCAGGCGCGACCGCGCCGCCCACTTTGGTTCCTATTTTGCAACACAAACCAGAAATCCATCGGAGAATCCATATGATCGCAAAATACAAATCGACACCGTGGCTCCTTTCAGCCGCCTTCATTCTTCTGCTGATCGTGCTCGCGAGCATCACTTTCACTCGCGCCGCGGAAAAGAAAGCGCCGCCTGGGATTGCCGCCGCGCCGGAGCGCGCCAAATCGATTGATGTGCTGGAACTGGAGTTTGCAAAGCAGCAGGAGATCGTGCGAAAGCTTCGGGCGGAGTCCAGCGCATTCGGGGAAAGGTTGGGAGGAACAGACAGATTCGGGACTGACACTTTGGACAAGCTAAGGGGGCAGCGGTTCGAGGCGCAGACTGAATTGACCCGGTTATCTTCATTGCTAAACTATTTGGTTAAAGAAACCAGAGCGAATCTGCGGCAGTCGATCAATACCGCCTCGCCGGACGCGCAACTTACCGAATTATTCCAGCAGCTAAACAGCGCGGAGCAGAAAATGGCGGAACTTCTAGACACTGTCGCGCCAGCGCATCCCGACGTGCAGCGCATCACGCGTGTGGTGGCGCAAATCAATAAGCAAATTGATCAGCGGATCGATGGCATCATTCTCGGCCTGCAGGCTCGAGTGGCGGCGGAGGAGGCGCATTTGAAGGCGCTTGATCAAGCATTCGACGAGGCGACGGCGCGATATCGGGCACGTCTGCAAATTGAGCGTCCTTATCAAGAGGCCACGCGCGAATTACAGGCGCAGGAAGAAATTCTGCAGCGGCTGCGGGTGCGGATGCTTGACGAGCGCATCAACAACGCACTCGAAGGCGCGAAACAGAAATAGACTAACGTTTTCCTCGCTGCGCGCGTATGCGCGCGGCTAACGCGGGT
>DATENK010000366.1:0-4013 GCA_035275085.1 Verrucomicrobiia bacterium
CGCTTGAAATCGCCCGCGGCGAATACGTTGCGATCATGGGGCCTTCGGGTTCAGGCAAGTCCACGATGATGAACCTGATTGGCTGCCTGGACACGCCGACTTCCGGCGAATATGTCTTGAACGGTGTCAGCGTGAGCGACATGGACGACGACGAACTTGCGGAAATCCGCAACCGTGAAATCGGCTTCGTCTTCCAAACCTTCAACCTGCTCGCGCGGTCAAACGCACTGCACAATGTCGAGCTGCCGCTGATTTACGCAGGTGTGCCCGCGGAAGAACGACGCGAAGCGGCACTGCAGGCGCTGCGACAAGTCGGGTTGGGCGATCGAATTTCACACAAACCAAACGAGCTTTCCGGCGGCCAGCGGCAGCGCGTGGCGGTTGCGCGCGCATTGGTGACGCGACCCTCGATCATTCTGGCCGACGAACCGACGGGCAATCTCGACTCGAAGACGGGCGCGGAAATCATGGACCTGTTCGATACACTCTGGCGCCGCGGCAACACGATTATTCTCGTGACGCACGAAGAAACGATCGCGAAACGCTCGCGCCGGATCGTTCGCATCCTCGACGGTTTGATCGCCAGCGACGAGCCCGTCGAATCGGGCAATGGTGAAGCGCGACATCCAGTGTTGCCGGCGAGCAGACGCCTGGACTTCTAACCATGACTTTCGGGAACGAGTTGAAGGAAGGGATTCTGATTTCCTGGGCCGCGTTGCGCGCGAACAAGTTGCGTTCCGCATTGACCACCCTCGGCATCGTGATTGGCGTCGTCACTGTGACGTTGATGGGCACGGCCATTGAGGGATTGAACCAGGCATTTCTCCGGAGCATTTCGACCATGGGCGCCGACGTCTTCTTCGTGATGCGCTGGTCGTGGTTCAATCACAGTTACGCGGATTGGCTTAAAATGAGGAAGCGGCAGCCATTCACGCTAGCCCAACTCAAAGCTGTCGAGAACCAGTTGACGTTGGCGCGCGCTGTCGCGCCCGTGGCGGACTACCGCGCGCCGATCAAATACCGGAACCGCACTTCAAACGGCGTATCGGTTTGGGGAACGACGGAGCAATTCCTCGTCACCAGTGGCGTATCAGTGAGCAATGGCCGATTTCTCAGCGCCGAAGAAGTCAACGGTGCGCGGCCGGTCTGCGTAATCGGCGCCGATGTGGCCACGAACCTCTTTCAACTTGAGGACCCGCTTGGCAAAACGGTGCGACTCAATCAGACGGCGCTGGAAGTCATCGGCATCCTCGAGAAGCAGGGAAACTTTCTCGGCGAATTCAATCTCGATAATCGTGTGATCCTTCCCTTGCGACAGTTCATGAGCACGTTCTCGCGCTACCCGGATCTGCGGCTTGAAGTGAAAGCCATCAGCACGGCGCAGATCGAGGAAGCCAAAGAGGAACTCCGGGGTGTGTTGCGCAAAGTGCGGCGGCTTGCGCCCGGCGAGCCCGAGGACTTTTCGATCAACCAGCAAGAGATGTTCATCGAACGGTTCAATCGGGTTGCGGGAACAATCGCCGGTGTCGGTTTGTTCATTACAGGTCTGGCCCTGTTCGTCGGCGGCATTGGCATCATGAACATCATGTTTGTTTCCGTTGCCGAACGGACGCATGAGATCGGCATCCGCAAAGCCATCGGCGCAAAGCGCAGGACGATCCTGATTCAGTTTCTCACCGAAGCGGCCAGCATCTGTCTGTTTGGCGGCTTGCTCGCTCTGGCAATTGCCTATGGTCTTACGTTTGCGGTCCAAAAATTCCTGCCGGCCACCATGTCACTGACAGTGGTCGCAATCGCGTTGCTCGTGTCGATTTTCACTGGTGTGGCATCCGGATTCTTTCCCGCCTGGCGCGCGGCGCGCATGGATCCGGTGGAAGCCTTGCGAAAGGAATAATGTTCATCGGCGAGATCAAAGAAAGCATGCGGATGGCGATGGGCGCCTTGGTCGCCCATAAGTTGCGCTCCGCGTTGACGCTGCTTGGTGTACTGGTGGGCGTATTCTCGATCATCGCGGTGATGACCGCCATGCGCGTGATGCAGCGCAACATTGAAAGCGAATTGAGCGAATTGGGCAGTCACACGTTCGCCATTCAAAAATGGCCCGCCATTTATTTCGGCGGACCCGAAGGTTTTGAAAAATATTGGCGCCGCAAAAGAATCACCATGGCACAGGGGGAACTCGTGCAGGAGCGCGCCACGTTGGCGAAACACGTTGGGATCGAGAGTGACTTCTGGGGTGGCGAAGCGATTTCGCGCTACGATAAGACGCCACCGACCTTGAAGATGATGGGCGGGACCGCAGGCTCTTTCCCCGCGCACAATTGGGTGGTCCAGGAGGGTCGGCCCTTGCTGGACTCGGACGTGAACAATGCGCATGACGTGTGCGTTCTCGGTTACAATGTCGCGCAGATTCTGTTTCCGTTTGGGTCGGCGATCGGTGACAAGGTGAAACTAAACGGGATCAATTACACGATCGTTGGTGTGCTCGAACCGCGCGGCATGAGCCTGGGCGGCGAACAGGACAATTTCATCGTGATTCCCATTACCACCGGCTTGAACCGGTATGGGCGTCCGTGGTGGAGCGTTTCGATTCTGGTCCAGGCGCAGAATCAAGAAACGTACGATGATGCGGTTGAACAAGTGCGTGGGATTTTGCGGAGCGCGCGCAAGGTGCCCCCCGGAAAGGAAGATGACTTTGAAGTGTTTTCCAACGATAGCCTGATCCGCCAATTCAAAGCGTTGACCTTCACGGTGCGCATGGGGGTTGCGATCATCAGCTCGATCGCGTTGCTGGCGGCGGGCATCGGCATCATGAACATCATGCTCGTATCCGTTACCGAGCGTACCCGTGAGATCGGGATTCGCCGTGCCATCGGGGCCAAGAAACGCAACATCATGGTCCAATTCATCATGGAAGCGGTTGTCCTTTGCGAAATTGGCGGCTTGATCGGCGTGGTTCTGGGCGTCGCATCCGGCAATGCCACCGCCTATTTCATGAAAGTGGCGCCGGAGTTCCCCATGGATTGGATTCTTTTAGGACTAATCATTTGTTCAATCGTCGGCATCAGCTTCGGGACCTACCCCGCCATAAAAGCCGCAAATCTTGATCCGATTGAATCCCTCAGATACGAGTAATCGCCGGGAAGGTGTTCTTGATTTATGGCGATGCTCCTTTAGGCTTTGGGCATCGATATGCAACTGACAAATGAAGAGGTCCGGCGTTATTCGCGGCATTTAATCCTGCCCGAAGTCGGCATGGCCGGGCAGAAAAAGATTTGTTCCGCCAGCGTGCTCTGCATTGGCGCCGGTGGGCTCGGGTCGCCCATCGCTATGTATTTGGCGGCAGCCGGTATCGGCAAGATCGGCATCGTAGACTTCGATTCCGTGGATTTCTCGAACCTGCAGCGCCAGATTATTCATGGCACGGACGATGTCGGCCGGCCAAAGACTGTTTCCGCGAAGGAAACGATCAATGCGATCAATCCGAATGTCGAAGTAGTGTTGCACAATGCCCGACTCACCAGCGAAAACGCTTTGGACATTATCGGCCAATACGACATCGTGGTCGACGGCACGGACAATTTCCCGACGCGCTACCTGACGAATGACGCGTGCGTGCTGTTGAAGAAGGCGAACGTTTACGGCTCCATCTTTCGTTTTGAAGGCCAGGCAAGCGTCTTCGCACCGCACCTTGGCGGTCCGTGTTATCGCTGCCTGTATCCCGAACCGCCACCGCCCGGAATGGTCCCGAGTTGCGCCGAGGGTGGCGTTTTAGGTGTGTTGCCGGGAATCATCGGCACCATTCAGGCCACTGAAATCATTAAGCTCGCCCTGGGCAAAGGCAGTTCACTGGTCAATCGGTTGCTGCTCTTCAACGCGCTCGACATGAAGTTCCGCGAAGTGAAATTGCGGCGCGATCCGCAATGCCCGATTTGCGGCGAGAATCCGACCATCAAGGAACTGATCGATTACGAAATGTTCTGCGGTATCCAGCCCGAACCAGCGCAATCGAC
>DATENK010000367.1:0-3164 GCA_035275085.1 Verrucomicrobiia bacterium
CACGCGCCGACGAAGTGAAGATTCGCACCACGGCGGTCTATACGGGAACACCAATCATGACAACGCTGAGCGCCGCGAAGGCGGCGGTCTTAGGCATCGCTGCATTGCGAAAGCGTGGTTACGAGGTCAAAACGCTTCAGGAGTACCACTAATCGACGCGGACGCGGAAGAAGCGGTTGCCGAGGCTGATGGGTTTTTCGAAGGAAGCTTGGGTGTTCGCGTTTGCCTCAAAAACGTCGCCTGTTGGAGACCAGCCTGTGCTGTCGAGAACTTCGAGCGAATAACGTCGACCGAATTCGGCGTTGAAGGTGACCTGTAAAGAGGAGTTGTTCCGCGACACTTTGAGCTGCGGCGACGCGGGAGGCGAGAGGATACGGCCCGGGGAGCCGACGTCAGGGGCAGCGGCAGCGCGGAAGACGCCGTTGACGCCAAGTTGGCTGAGGCCCCCAAACTGGCCGGTCATAGGATTGTAATTGAAAGTCACGCCGGTCGTTGCCGAACCGAAGTTCACGCTGGCGACCGTGTCGAGCGGATCGGTGGTGAAATTGTTCCAAAGGCGAATGCCGTCTCCGGCTGCGCCGAATCCGAGACCGTTGCCAGCGTAGGTCACGACACGAACATCGAGCGGAATGCCCCACCAGGCACGGAACTGGGCTTCCGTAATTCCTTCGGCCAGCACCAGTGATTCGCCCGGGTGAATGGTCAACCCTTGCGGAAAGACGAAAGGATCCGTGAGGCCGCCGGCGTTGTCGTTGAAACGCCAGCCCCCCAGGCTGACCGGTTGCCTCTCAAAGCTGGTCAGTTCCCACCAATCTGCAGTGGTCACTCCGGCGGGCGAAGTGGGGGCGGATTCGACCTCGGTAATGCGCAGATCGGGTTTGGTGATGATCGTGAGTGTGGCTTCAGTGGTGACCTTTCCGTGAGCATTGGAGGCAGTAAGCTGATAAAGGCCACCCTGCGCTGGGGCCAGCGTCGAGAGATTCAGCAAGGAGTTGGTTTCATCCGTCAACAAATCCCCTTTGAATAGCCATTCAAAAACTGGAGGCGGATAACCCACGGCATAAGCGCTTAAACGAACGGAGCCGCCAAGAATTCCGGTGAGATCGGACAAGGGCAGAGTGAATCGTGGTGGCATGGGGCAGGTGGCCTGAAAAAAGTAGATTGGCTGGTTTTGACCTTCGCTGATCGTCACGTAGCCCGTGCCATCGCGCAAAAATCCGATGCCTTCTCCATTAGGCTCGGTCGGGGGACCAATCACGGGAATGGCAATCCCGGTTCGCGCCAAGGCATCGGCAATCGGCTCGCCATCGCAGCGGCCCCATAGGAGAGCGGCATGTTCGCGGCGGAGCGCGATCTTAGAGCCATCGGCCGAAATATCACCTCCGGAAACGAGCGGGAAATTCAGGCTGGTGACAAATTCCAACGTGGACGCCTGGAGATCGGCGCGGTATATGCGGGCGCTGGAGGGATCCTTTGTGACGACGTAAACGGCGTTGGAAACCGAATCGAACCAAACCGTTTCCGCATCGTAGCTGCCGTCGGGATAGGGCAGAGTGAAAACTTCGACTTGTCCGAGGTCGATCGAGACGGGATTGACAGCCCATTCAAGGTTAACCGGTGGCTCGGGTGCGCGCAGAATGCGTATCGAAGATCGCGTGCCTGTGAGACTTTGGCTGCCGCCGATATCGCCCATGTAGACGTAGCCGCCACCTACGGCGACATCTTCGAAATCGTCAACCGGCTGGCTGAAATTGTAAGTGGCGAGCAGGGCGCCGTTAGTGCTAAGGGCGAAAATGCGCGAGCGCGGTCCATCGTTGTGGGTCCAAAGTACGCCGGGATTGCGGGCACTGGCAGCTATGCCGGAAGCTTCCCGGATGTTTCCGCTGGTGACCGTGCCCCAGTTCGTTCCGGGTTCGAACGAAGTGCAAACATCACAAGCCGCACGCGCGGAGAGGACGGAAAGCAGAATGAAAACGACACTCGAACGGATCACTACCGTATTTTAGCTCAAAATGGCTCCGACGTAAATGTAACAAGCGAAAATGGTTGAGTTTGCGCCGCGTTTTGCTGGAATCAGCCCGCTTTTGCTATGGCTATTTTGGACATTAAACCTGCAGAGAAATGCAAATATGACATGGTCGCGCTCGGGGAGATTATGCTGCGGCTGGACCCTGGGGAAGGTCGTGTGCGCACGGCGCGGGAATTCAAGGTGTGGGAAGGTGGCGGGGAATACAACGTGGCGCGCGGCTTGCGGCGGTGTTTTGGCATGCGGACGGCGGTTTGCACCGCGTTTGCAGACAATGATGTCGGCCATTTGATTGAAGATTTTATTTTGCAGGGAGGGGTGGACACGGCCTTTGTGAAGTGGCGGCCGTACGACGGGGTGGGGCGCGTTGTCCGCAATGGGCTGAATTTCACCGAGCGGGGGTTCGGGATTCGCGGGGCGGTGGGCATTCCGGACCGAGGGAACACGGCTGCTTCGCAATTGAAGGCAGGGGATTTTGATTGGGACGAAATTTTCGGACGGCAGGGTGTCCGGTGGTTGCACACCGGCGGGATTTTCGCAGCGTTGTCGGACACAACGCCAGGTCTGGTAGAGGAGGCGGTGCAGGCTGCGAAGAAGCACGGGGCGATTGTGTCGTATGATTTGAATTACCGGCCATCACTCTGGAAAGCGATCGGCGGGCACAAGCGCGCGCAGGAAGTGAACCGCCGGATCGCGAAGTCCGTGGATGTGATGATCGGCAACGAAGAGGATTTTACAGCGTGCCTTGGGTTCGAGGTGGAAGGCGTGGACGAGAACATTTCGGAAATCGATGTCGAGAATTTTCAGAAGATGATCCAGAAAGCGGTAAAAGACTTCCCGAACTTCAAGGTCACGGCGACAACGTTGCGGGCGGTGAGGTCGGCGACCATCAATGACTGGGGCGCAATCTGCTGGGCGGGAGGAAAATTTTATGAAGCGACGAATCGCAAAAACATGGAGATCATGGATCGCGTGGGGGGCGGCGATAGTTTCGCCTCCGGATTGATTTATGGGTTGATGAGCACGGGCGATCCGCAAAAGGCCGTGGAGTACGGCGCGGCGCATGGTGCACTGGCGATGACCACGCCGGGAGATACTTCCATGGCGACGTTGTCGGAGGTGGAAAAGTTAATGAAAG
>DATENK010000368.1:0-6977 GCA_035275085.1 Verrucomicrobiia bacterium
CGCGCGCGCAACCACTTCCAAGACCTCGCTTTTATTGAGCGCGGAGTAAACGACCACTTGCGCCCATTCAGGATCCGGAATGTCGCGGTGTTGCTGTCGTTCAAATGCGTCGGGTTCGAAAAACGTAATGCGATGCCCGCGCTGTGCCAGAGAGCGGATCAGCCCGCGGTAATACGTCGCGGCGCCATTCCAGTAGGCGGATACAAGGCTGGACCCGAAAAATGCGATGTTCAGTTTTGATGACATAAAAGTTTGGGTCTGCGGCATTCGGAATAAATATTCAGGAGTTCGTCGACCCGATGCGCGCAGGTATGGCGTGCGCGAATGGTCTCAAGGCCACTAGCAGAAAGTTGCTCCGCTAAATTTCTATCATTGAGGACCGCGCGGAGCATCTCCGTCATTTCTTTTCCATCACGCGCGAGGAGGTAATCCGTTCCGGGCCGAAAGAGCCCTTCAACATCCTCCCAGGGCGAACAAATCAGCGGAATGCGGCACGCCATCGCTTCGAATGGCCGAATCGTCGGGATGCCAGGCAGCGCTTTAACGTACGGCCGGCGTGGCACGTGAACGGTAACGCGCGCGCGTGCAAATACTTCGGGGACTTTAAAATTTGGCAACCAACCGCCGTAATCAATCAACCCCTTCACTTTATCGGGATAACGCACGCCGTAGATACGCGCCTTGAGTTTGAGACGGCGGATGGGCTCGATGAGAAACTCGTGCAACTCTTCCGCGCGTTCGTTGTCGCCCCAGTTGCCAATCCAAACGAGGTCGTATTCCACGCTTTTGCTTTTACGCGGATGAAACACGCGAGTATCGGCCGCTTCGTGCCAGACAAACGCACGCCGACCATAACCCTCCTGTTCGTACATGCGCTGCAGCACACGGCCGTAGGCAAGCACACCGTCGTAGTTCGAAAGATCATACGCGGCCATCTGTTCGGGCGCGCTTATCATTCGATGGTGCGTGTCGTGGAAAAACAGGCGGTAATGATCGTTCGCCGCGCGATGCTCGCCAATGTTGCGCACCACCTCCGGCGAGTTCCATTCATGCACAATTACGAGGTCGGCGCGCGCTAGCGCCTGATCAATGTTCAGCGCTTCGCGGTTGTAGCGGGTCGAGTGCAGGTGCGGATAAGCTTTGGCAAAGTCATGCAACGGCTTGCTGCCGTGTTCGGCGAGCAAGTTGCGCATGCTCCAGGAGTCTTCCCGCTCGAACACCTGCACGTCATGGCCGCGCCCGAGCAATTCGGAAACGATCCCGCGCAGGAAATGCGCGTTCCCGTGGTTCCAGTCCGAGAGCAGCGTGTGATAAAACATTACGATGCGCATAACACTTCGGTTTTCTCCGGAACCATGCTGTGGTAAAGTTGGACGTAATTAGCGGCCAATCGCGTCGGCGTATAATAGGCCGCGGTGCGGTGCGCTGCTGCGGCCAGGGTTTCGCGCAAATCCTTGTCTTCAATAAGGCGCGTGATGCCGTGGCGGAGTTTCACCGGATCGTTTGGCGACACGAAGACCGCGGCGCCCTCCCAAATCTGTCGCAAACGTGGGATATCTCCGAGCACCAGCGCACAGCCAGCCAGCGCAGCTTCGAGCACCGATAGACCAAATGGTTCATAACGCGCCGGTAACGCGTAAATCGAGGCGCGGCCCAGGTATGACTCCATTTCAACACACGAGAGTCGGCCAAGAGGGATTACATGTTTGACGCAAACCGAATCGCCGGGTTCCCCCGCGACGTAAACCGGCCAAGGCAATATCGGCGCGATATCACACAACATTTGTATGTTTTTCGCTTCGTCCCAGAGGCGTCCGGCCGCAAAGACGAATGGCTCTTTGGAAATTGGCGTTGAGGGCGGCAGTTGGCGTCCGTTGGGAATGACGCCGCTATATAGTAATGGCCCATACAGGCGCTGAAGCTCGGAGAGCATGAATGGCGACGGAGCCACAACCATATCGGCCGCGCGCAAACCGTTGCGGACTACTTCCGCATAGTGGTCCCATGACTGAGGCGCCTCCGCGCGCTTCACCGCACGCCACCACGAGAGAACGCACGAATGCCCGACGACCAGCACCGGCGCCTTCCAGTCCAGACTCCCATGCGCGAAATGATTCAGATGCACGAGGTCGGGACCAAATTGTTCCTGGAGGTCCATGAGCCACTCGCCCGCATCGGTGATGTCGTCCCAAGGGTCTTCCATCCATTCCAATTTGAATGTGCTCTGGTAAACCTCGGCATTGTGCAAGCCGGCCGCCTCGCGTGCCTGCGCGGCAGACAATTTGCGCCCAAACGTCACGAGGATCACTCGAATACCATACATATCGAGCCCGCGGATGAGCTCCATTGCATATGTCCACACGCCGCCGATGCAATCTGCCGACATTAGAATTGTGCGCGGAGAATTCATCCTGCGTAAATGGCGTCCAGAGTTTCTGCAACGGTAATAAGGCTTTCAATTTCTGGATCGTACAGCGGACTGATCGCCAGTCGACGCACCCACTCCACCGCAGCCCGTCCGCCCCAATCGTCCTGCGTCTCTGCCAGCAATTCGCGTTTAGTTGCACTATATCGCTCCGCCGAAAACCGGTAGAACGAGCCATCGACATTGTGGAACGCGGCGCCGCCATTCGTCCCATAGAATGCGCCCGAGATAACCGCATCGCGCCCGGCATGTAACTTCCATGAGCAACCGATTTGCACGGCGGCGCCTGAATCAAGGTCGAGCCGCGCCATTGCATAATCTTCGACCTGTTCACAGCGTGCCCGAATTGGCTCGCCTCGCGCGAAGAGGCGACTTGAAACGCTTTTGACTTTGGGTGAGCCAAGCATCCATAGCGCGAGGTCGACAAGGTGAATACCGAGATCGATCACGCAACCGCCACCCGACAACGTCCAATCATAGAACCATGGCTTGTCCGGCCCGTACGCGTTGTGAAAAGTGAGTTCCGCAGCAAAAATTTCGTCCGGGTTGATTGCGGCACGGACAGCTTGGATTTCGTTAATGTATCGGTATGAAAGATCGACTCCAAGCAGGCGATTGGCTGAACGCGCTGTTTCAATCACATAACGCGTTTCGGCGGCTGTACGGCCGAGCGGTTTTTGGCAGAATACCGCAGCGCCACATTCGAGGGCAGCGGCAGCTTGCTCCGCGTGCAGCGCGCTTGGTGTGGCAATAACGATTCCATCGAGATCCAAGCCGCGGAAATCACGAACTATTTCGGCCTCAGGCACGATGCTCCGCGCTTTCGCCGCGATTTCAGACGAAGGCTCCGCGATGGCGACGATCTCAGCGAGCGCACTCCGCGCGATCGCTTCCATCCGGTTGCGGCCGATCCAGCCTACGCCAAGAAAACCCAGGCGCGGCTTCAAAAGCCGCGGAGCACTGCCGCTTTGGACCTCCAATTGTGCTTCAGTCATACGTTATCAGGGCTTTCATGAACCGCCCGGGGCGCTCCCGAAGCGCCGTGAATGCGTCTGAGATTTCATCGAGAGCAAACTTGTGCGTGTAAAGTGGGGAAGGATCCAGATCGCCGCGCGCGACCGCATCGGCAGCTGCGCGCATGCCTTCTACATAGACGCGAGCGTCGCGTTCATGGGCATTGATCACATCGATGCCGCGCCAATTCCAAAGCTGCATGTTAACCTGCCGCAGACCGTCCTGATGATAACCCGCGATGGTCAGCCGTCCGCGTTCGCGCGTCAGGTTGGTGGCGAGTTCAAGCGAAGATTGGTTGCCGACCGCTTCGATCACGCGTTCGCAGCCGAGCCCATCGGTCAATTTCATGACCGTGTCGAGCGCTCCGTCGAAGGGCAGCGTTTCAATAGCGCCAAAGGTCCGCGCGATTTCGAGCGCGAAAGGTCGCCGCGAGATGGCCATCACTTGCGCACACGCCCTGGCGGCCAACGAAGTCAGCAGCGCCCCCAAAAAACCAATCCCGACAATCGCAACAAATTGGCCCGGTCGAATGTCGCATCGTTTGAATACATTTAGCGCGCAACCGAGCGCTTCCCCGGGAAACGGCTTGCCCTTGAGTTCCAGCGGCAGGGGCACTAGGGCGTCTTCAGAGGCGACATCGCATTCCGCAAAAGCATTGTACGAAAGCAGGGCCACGCGATCACCGACGGACGCCCGCGTCGTGTTCGGGCCGACCGCTTCGACGTAACCCCATCCTTCGTGGCCTGGGGCGCCCGGGTCGAAAGGATATTTAAACCACGGCCTGCCTTCCCATGGCGCGAGGTTCGATCCGCATACCCCGCAGCCTTCGAGCCGTACGCGCACCTGACGTTCGCCGGGTGGCGGGACTTTGACTTTTTCAACGCGCGCCCTCGTCGGCGCGGCAAAAACGGCCGCCTGCATATTTCGTGAACGACTGTCAGAGTTCTACGCGTTAATCAGCTATGGCTCGGACGGACGGGTCTGCTCCCGTCGCGGAGAACGCAAGTTCGCCGTTTGCCGTGAAGGCCGGCTGGCGATTTTCGATGAGCCATTCGTGGAGCCGCGCGATTCCGTCGCGCACGCCGACGCGCGGCCGCCAACCGGTGGCCGCAGCGAACTTCCGAACGTCTGACACATAATAAAGCTGATCTGCGGGTCGCCATTGCTCGAACTGAACATTGGGCACCTGATGCTCGAGTTCTTTGATCAACCCGAGAAGTTCGAGGAGGCTGATCGTGTTGCTCGAACCACCGCCGATATTGAAAGCCTCGCCGGAAACGGTCGCGATGTTCTCCTGCGCCAGCAGAAAAGCGTTCACCAGGTCTTCAATGAACAGAATGTCGCGGACCTGGCGGCCATCGCCATAAATCGTGATTGGCTTGTTCTCAATGGCCCGGATTAGAAAATGCGCCACCCACCCCTGGTCTTCGTTCCCGAATTGGTGCGGGCCATAGATGCAACTCATGCGAAACACCGCCGTCGGCAGCTTGAACGTGCGCGCATAATCCAGCACGTACTGACACGCAGCACCTTTCGAACAGCCATATGGGCTATGGAAATTGATGCGCCGCGTTTCGGAAAAACCGTGCGCTCGTGCCTCGGCCTCCACCGGCGCATACCTTTGCGCCTCCCCTTTCAAGGCCACATCATTCAAGTCGCCGTATATTTTATTCGTGCTGGTAAAAATCAGCGGCGGCGGGTTCGTGGCGTTGCGAATAGCTTCCAGCAGGTTCAAAGTCCCGCGCGCGTTCACCTCGAAGTCCGCGATTGGATCATCGAAACTCGTCGTGACCGCAACCTGCGCCGCAAAATGGAACACTTGCGAAACGTTGCGAACGATCTTCTTTAACCGCCCGGCGTCACGAATGTCCGCCTGCTCCAATTCCACCAACTCCCCATGCGTCTCTCGCAGCCACGCCCAATTATTTTCCACACCCTGCCGTGAAAGGTTATCGTACACGATCACGCGCCGCCCCGCCGACAACAGCCGATGCGCCACGTTGGTCCCGATAAATCCCGCTCCGCCGGTTATCAGGACCGGATTTTTGCTCTTCATCATACAGTCAAACCCCGCGCGGAAAGTTCAGCCCCAGCCTGGTCCCCCTTATCGTCCGCCGGCTGCCCTTCGAGCCACTCCACCAATTCAAGCAACCCGTCCTCGAATCGTACTTGCGGCTCGTAGCCCAAAACTTCTTTCGCGCGCGTAATGTCGGCAAAACAGTGCCGGATATCTCCGACACGATATTTCCCGCTAATCTGAGGCTCAGTGGACGCCTTACCCATCGCCTCGGAGATTTTTTCTGCAATCTCGCAGATTGTGAAATTCCGGCCGCTGCCGACGTTAAATACGTTCCCCGCGGCTTGGGGCGATTGAAGGGCCAGCCGGCATGCCTGCGCCACATCCTTGACGCTGACGAAATCGCGCCGCTGCAAACCGTCCTCGAAGATCGTTGGCGCTTTATCGTTAAGGAGTCGGGACGCAAAAATCGCGAGCACCCCTGTGTACGGATTCGAGAGCGCCTGCCGCGTTCCGTAAACATTGAAGAACCGCAACGCCACCGTCGGGATGCGATACGCACGCCCAAAGATCAGGCACATCTGTTCCTGATCGAACTTCGAAAGCGCATAAATCGAGGCCAGACTCGGCGGTTTTGTCTCTGGAGTGACGACAGGTTCAAGTATTGCACCCTCAACGTTGCGCAACTCCCAATCGTGGGCTTGCAGTTGTTCCAGCGAACGCTCGCGCCCTGCAACGAGACGGCCGTCGTGTCCCCGATAGAGACCCTCGCCATACACACTCATGCTCGACGCGACGATCAGCCGCTCCACCGGATGTTCGATCAGTGTTTGCAGCAGGTTCGCCGTGCCCTGGTTGTTCACAGAGGTGTAATGAGCGATCTGATACATGCTCTGTCCCACGCCCACGCATGCGGCAAAATGAAAAATCGCGTCGATGCCGTTCAACGCCTTCTTCAGCGCATCCGTGTCACGCACATCCCCGCAGTGAAGTTCAACATCGCGGTGCAAGTAAGGCGGCCGGGGGGAATCCGCGCCGTGCACCTGAACGGAAAGATTGTCGAGCACACGAACGTTAAAGCCCTGCTCAAGCAAGTGGTCTGCGAGATGCGATCCAATGAAACCCGCTCCACCTGTGATGAGAATCTTCTTACTCATTTCTTTTTCGCACCGCGATCTCTGCCGCTGAAAGTAGAGCGCGTGCACATCGCGCTCAATTAGGGCGTTCGCCCAATTTTTTTGTCGCTGGTTTCACCCCACTGGAACGAACGTTAAGCGCGCCGATAATCAAAGAGCTTATGGAACCTCGCTTCACAAAATCCCGCGTCGCACGAAACGGAGCTCACAAGGTGCGCGTGGCCATCATCGGTGTCGGTAATTGCGCATCCTCCTTGGTGCAAGGTATTTACTTTTATCAGAACGCGAAAGATGACGAGACGGTCCCGGGTCTCATGCATGTGAATCTCGGCGGCTACCATGTCCGCGACATTCAGTTTACCGCCGCCTTTGACGTTAATGAAAC
>DATENK010000369.1:0-3336 GCA_035275085.1 Verrucomicrobiia bacterium
GCCCGACGCCAAAGGCAAACCAGGCAGCAAGGCGGGCGGGAAAAAAGCCGGCGGTATCAACATCAAAATTCCCGGTCTTGGCGGCAAGGTTAAGCCGAAGATTCTCACGACCTTTACGCGACAGCTCGCAACGCTGGTGGACGCGGGTTTGCCTTTGCTGCGCGGTCTGCGCGTGCTGGAAAAGCAGGAACGTAATGCGACGCTGAAGGAAATCATCAGCAAACTCGCAGTGTCGATTGAAGGCGGCAGCACGTTTTCCGAAGCGCTGGCGCAGCATCCCAAGGTGTACAATAAGCTTTACGTCAACATGGTGAAGGCCGGCGAATTGGGCGGCGTGCTCGAAGTCGTGCTTCAACGCCTCGCTGAATTCATGGAAAAGGCGCAAAAGATCAAAGGCAAAGTTGTGGCCGCCATGTTTTATCCCGTTGCGGTCATGGTGGTGGCAGTCGCGATCCTGGCGGTCTTGATGATTTGGGTCGTGCCGAAATTCAAGGAGATTTTTAAAGACATGCTTCCCGGCCAGGGCCTGCCCGCCTTCACTCAGCTAGTCCTTGGGATTAGCGATATGATCGCCAATAACTTCCTGATGACCGCTGGTGGCGTGATCGCGTTTGTCATAGGGCTTAAAATATTCACACGCACCAAAACCGGTAGGCGTTTGTTCGACAAGTTCAAGCTGAACATGCCCGCCCTGGGACCGGTAATCACGAAGGTGGCAATTTCGCGTTTCACACGCACGCTCGGAACGCTCGTCAGCAGCGGCGTGCCGATCCTGCAAGCGCTCACCATCGTCAAGGAAACCTCCGGCAACGTCGTCGTTTCAAACGCCGTCGCGGCGGTGCACGAAAGCGTCAAGGAAGGTGAAACCATCACCGCACCGCTCGAAGCGTCCAATGTTTTTCCTCCCATGGTGGTTAGCATGGTAGACGTCGGAGAACAGACCGGCGCCCTACCCGAAATGTTGATGAAGATTGCCGACAATTACGACGAAGAAGTCGATAACGCCGTAGCCGCCATGACCTCTCTTCTGGAACCGATCATGATCGTGTTTCTGGCGGTTGTCGTAGGCAGCATCGTCATCGCTTTGTTCCTGCCGTTGATTGCGCTAATGAACTCAGTCGGCGAACCTGGGGGCAAAGAAGGCGGCGAGTAACGGTTCGCCTCCACATACAAGCGAACAGTTATCCGCGAGTGTTTGCTGCAGCCGTGCTTACCCACGAGGCCCTTCAAAAACTTATTGGCCTGCGCATAGTAAATTGGCATCATCCAGACACCGGATCCGAAATGCGCATGAAGTATGGAAATCATATTCAATTGCAAAGAGTGCGATCAGGAACTCTCGGTCGATTCTGAAGCTGCCGGGAGCGAGTTTAACTGCCCGACTTGCGGCACGCAATTGATCGTACCGCAAGCTGATGGCTCAATTGCTTCCACCGAGGCCAGCGAAGGACCGGCAGCGCCGCGGGCATTTGGCGCGCCCGTGGTGAACGCGATGAAGACTTCCGCCGCCGCAAAGGAAGAGCATCACTTCAAGGTGCCGGTGCGAGATCATGCGCCGGAGAGCTTGATCGTTAAACCCAATGTGCCCTTGGAGGCTGCCGCCAAGGAGGCGTACAAAATCAAGGTGAAGACCATTCGCCATTCTGACTGCGTTGAGGTTGGGCACGACAAATTTGACGAGATCGTCACCAAATTTTTGAATCAGATCGGCGAAGGCAACATGGTGAGCATGAACCCTATAACCTATCAATACGTTGAAATCGGCTCGCAAAAGGTAGTCACCGATTTCGGCGTGATGATCGTATACCACACGACCTAGCCCGTTAAACCCTGGCAGGGGACATAGCGCGCAGCGTTTCCACAATGCGCGGGAGCTCGGCGATAACGTAATCGACTTCTTCGGCAGTATTATAAATGCCCAGGCTCAAGCGAATCGAGCCGCGGGCGCGGTCGCGCGAGACACCCATCGCAGTCAGGACATGCGACGGCTCGGGCGAGCCGGTAGTACACGCCGAACCACTGGATGCGCAAATACCCTTGTGATCGAGGCTCATCAGCAGCGCTTCGGCTTCAAGGCCATCGAATGCAAGATTGCTTGTATTGGGCAGGCGCGGTTCTTTGGCGCCATTCCGGCTCGTGTTCGGAATGGTTTTGAGTATTCCGGTTTCCAACCGATCGCGTAACGCGCGAATCCTGGTATTTTCCTCATTCTGCCGATCGAGAGCCAACTCCGCAGCACGTCCGAATCCTATAATGTAAGCGACATTCTCTGTTCCTCCGCGGCGCCCGTGCTCCTGCTGGCCGCCGATCAGATAGGGTTGGAAACGAGTGTTCTTGCTCACGTATAGAATGCCGATGCCTTTCGGAGCATGCAATTTGTGCGCCGAAAGAGACAACATATCCACGCCGGTCGCGTGCGTATCGATCTTCACTTTGCCCGCAACCTGAACGGCGTCGGTGTGAAACAACACGTCTTTGCTTTGGCAGATGGCCGCGATTTCCTCGATGGGAAACAGCACCCCCGTTTCGTTATTTGCCCACATCGCAGAAACGATCGCGGTGTCCGGGCGGATGGATTGCTCCAGCAGGTGAAGGTCGAGCGTGCCATCCGATTCCACGGGCAGGAATGTCACTTCGCATCCGCGCTTTTGCAGTAGCTGACAAAATTTGAGGGTAGCGGAATGCTCAACCGCGGTGGTAAGCACGTGACGCTTGTTCGGTTGCAAAGCGAGAGCACTGTTGACCGAGGCATTAATGCTCTCAGTGCCACAACTCGTGAAAACGATCTCCTTCGGCTGCGCGTTAATCAGCGCAGCGATTTTCTCGCGCGCTTTTTCGATATCCTTGGCTAACTGATGCCCGAAACGATAGGCACTGGACGGGTTGCCCCAAAGCTCCGTCCAATACGGCGTCATCGCCTCGATTACTTCCGGGGCGACGCGCGTGGTGGCGTTGTTATCAAAATAGATCAGTTTGCCGCGGTCCATAGAACCAACCTTGCCGAACTCCACCGCTCAGGGTCGTGGCAAGACTGGCTAATATATCGGCGGTGCGGCAACTTGCGCAATATTGAATGCGGCTCGCCGGCGGCATCGCCCTGCCTAAAAGAGGAACGGGCGGCAGGGACAATTGCCGCCCGTTTCGGGGTGCCGGGGCAACTCTGGTTTCTCGCGCACTGATCCACCAGCAATTGTCGCCCCGGCTAATCGGGGAAAGTGGTTAATGGTCCTTGGATTCGTCCACCACCACGTAACGGCTGCCGCCTTTGCTCCAGACGCGCAGCAGAGTCGTTTTGCTGTCGGCTTTTTCGGTCATGCGCACTGCTTCGTCCGCCGA
>DATENK010000370.1:0-5478 GCA_035275085.1 Verrucomicrobiia bacterium
CGCAAGGCCCTGGCGAATCGTCGCGAGCGTCACGTTCGTGTTCACCAGCTTTGGATCAACCGCCAGATTCCCTGGAATGAGATCGCCGCCGGACAGAATGCAGCGCGTGACGGTCAACTCCGTGGTGCCGAAAGTTGGATCGTTTACGTAGCGGTTCTCAAAATTCGTCGCACAGTTCCAAATGATGTTGCCATCCAGATATGCGCCGCGCCCAGGCGTCACGCCCTGGTTGCGTCGCGCCGGTTCATCGAAATTCACGGCCGCCTGCGCAATATTCACCATCGTGTTGTTCACGATCGTGTAAAAATTCCCTTCCTTCGCCAGGATGGCATGATCGCAATCGTAGAAGAAGTTGCGCACGATCGTTAAGTCGGACGTGTTTCCGCTGTCGGCTCCGCCTGAAACCGCGCTCGAGGTATCGCCTCCGGGCGTCGCCTGATGGACATTCATAAAGATGTTGCCCTCGATGTGCGCGTCCGTCCCGTCCAGATCGAGCACGTCATCGCTCGCGCCGCTGAAAATGTTGTTCAGCACCTGCAGAATTGGTCCGGGCCGTTGTCCGCCGGTGAAATCGATAATGTCGTTCAAGCCCGTGGTGCTGCCGAAATAATTGCTCTCAATAATGCCATAGCCGCCCGCGCGCAGGCCGATGCCGTGGATCAGTTCCGCACCCGTGGTATTCGGAAAACCGGAGTTGCGGATTTCGAATGCGCTGTTGTCGAGCGAACAATAATTGCCGGCCGCATTCGCGAAATTCAGTCCGTCAAAATACACCACGGCATTGTTGGCATGCAGTGAACGGCCGCTCGCGCCGCCGAATTCGACATCGACGTTCACCAGCCGATTGCTCGCGCCACTGCCGTTGAAGAAAATCTCGCCCCAATTCCCAGTTGTGCCCGGTCGGCGCGTCAACCGAATCCGATTCGTTGGCGTGCCTTCCGCGATCAATCGGCCACTGGCAGTGACTTCAATGTTTGCATTCGGCGCCAGGTAAACGCTCGTTCCAGGAGCGATCGTCAGCGTGGCGCCATTATCGACCTGGAGCGTGCCGCTCACAAAGTAAGGACTCGCCGCCGGGATCCAGGCCGTGTTCACACTGATCGCCCCTGAAACCGAGTTCAGCGACCCAATATCGTACCATACGTCCGCGGCACCCGTGTCAAATTCCACGCCGTTTTCATCAAACGATGAAATCACCACCCGGTTTACACCGGGGTTTAAGGGCAAGCCACTTACCGACCACGCCGCGTTCCGCGCATCCCAACTTGCCGGTATTCCGTTTACCCGCACCGAGCGCGTCCGGATCGCATTCGCCCGTCCAGAGAGACTCACGGTCGACCCGGGTGCCTGGTAATATCCATTCGCCAGCGGCAACGTGGGCGTTACCGAAACGTTCAGTGGAATCTGTGACAGAATGTACGCGCGCCGATTAGCCGCGAACGTCTTCATGCTGTCGATTCGGTCCGGGGGCACCCATCCGTTTAAATACCGGTCAAAGATGGGGAACAATTGCTCGGGACTAAATGTGGTAGTCGCCAGACGGTACAGTTCGTCATAAAAAATAGGCACGAAATCCGGCCACGTGAAAAAATTAGCGACAGACGCCTGATCCGTAAAATCAGCCGCCTGAAAGATGTTTTCGGTAATGTTTCCTCTCGTGTCCCCTTCGTTGAAGATCGTATCGAAGTCATGTCCCAGCAGTTGAAAGCGCTGATCGTACACGCCACGGTAAGTCGAATAATCGTCACCTTCGCCCGTACCCAGACAGGTTTCGCTGTATTCCATCAAATCGATGATCGCGAAGTAACGCATCCATTCCCGAACATTCACCAGGTTTGTGATTGTAGCCGTATATTGCGCGGGAGGAGTGTTGCTCAATGCCAGGCAAAGATTGATCAAGTCGCTCCAATCATTTTCCGCATTGTTGGACTGCTTGTTGTAGCCGCGGCCAATATAAGTGGCGGGATCATTTCCCACATAGTTTAGGTCCGCCCGATGGCTGCCATCGGACATGCGATAAATGTTACCTTCCGAATCAAACGGAAATTCCTTTTCGGCCCAGGTTGAATCCATGATTTCTACCGCTATATAGGAACCGAGGTTCGGCAAACCTGAGTTGGCCCGGTTCACGCCGTTGAGTCGCACCTGGATTAAGCGCGAGTCGGCCACTGGAAGACCAGCGCGTTTGGCGACGACGCTGCCAATCAGGCCTGAGTGCGGGTATTGGCAGTTGAGATTGATGCTGTCCACGCCTTTCCACTTGCGATCGTTCGGAATGTTGACGCGGTTATTCGGAGGCGTGCGACTGCGGCTGCCGGCGCCGCGAATACGATACCCACAGTTATAGCGCACCAATGTCTCAACCGGGTCGATGGTGATGAACGTTGCGTTCATTTGGGCGTCACTCTGCCGATTGATGTTGAGGTAGGTTTGAAGCTCCGCGGCCGTGAGGATCACCCGATAGATTGGGTCAGGGCCTGTGTAAACTGTGTCATCGACCTGATATAAGGCGTTGGCGCTCTGGATCGCCTGGCCGAATTCATCCAGTGCTGCAGCAGGCCAGGTCCGCGAATTACCAGAACCGTCCGTCGTCTTGACGTAAAACTCCACCACTGTGCGATCTCCCTGCGGCGGAAGCACCGCGCCATATAGACCGTCGCCCGCCGACCCGTCGTTGTGCTCACCGTCGTCAAACATGTCTAGCGACGTGAAGGGATTCGCCAGCGTGCGCCACCACACTGCCGCCGTGATGTTCGAGCCCTCATCGATAAATCGCGCGTTGATTGTCACGGCGTCGCCAGAGGTGGGGACAAGAGGGGAATGTCCGACTTCGAGAATCAATGGCGCGATATTGGTATTGTATAAGGAGTTGCGCGCCCCCGGCGTGCCGCCGGTCGTTGCGCTGGCGGCCCAATTCTGGCCAGAATCATTTGGAAGACTCGGATTGATCAGCTCAACGGATTTTCCAAGACCATCGTGCTCCGCAACCCACTCCCAGCCGCGCGTTCCGGATAGCAGCGGCCCACGCCGGCGAGTGCCCCAATCCCCTTCACTAGCGTAGCGAACGCGGTCGACCACCACGCCGGCGGGACTCGTCAATTCGATGTCTTCGCCGCTGTTTTTCAGGCTGCCGGACCAGCCGCCCACCACATTATTTACCGAGGGATAAAGCGCCTTGAATGACTGGAAATTTGCCGCAATGACGTAATAACCCCCCGCAAAAATGGTGATGTTGTTTGTGAAACGGAAATCGACCCCTTCCGTCAGACTCCAGCCGTTCAAATTTACATTTGTTGTCCCGCGATTGTGCAGTTCGATCCACTCTTCGGCCGTCCCGGCGCCCGCCACCAACGGCTTGTACATGATTTCGTTGATGATTATGTCCTGCGAAAAGGCCGAAAAAGCTGCCAAAAATGTCAGGCAGCCCAGCCAACGGATGGTTCTGAACATCATACCAAATCGTTTGGAGCGAGAAAGGCGAGTGTGCCTGCTTCGCGGGCCGGATTCAAGCCAGAAACGCGTCAAGCGCGGTTGCACAAAGAGGGCTTGAGCGCGTCAATTACCGGCCGAAGTCGCGGCGGTACCGTTTGAGGAGTTCGTCCGGGTCGTTCTTGAGGATGTAAATTTTTTGGCGGATGGTTTTGGTTTGGCCGGTCTTAAGACCGCCGATGCGCGGATCGCTGTGCAGACAAACAATCACACCCTGGAAGAGTTCGTGGGTCGGGTTCGAGGCGGTCGCGAGCAGGTATTTGTCATCCGCCGACACGCAACCGATCAGGCCGTTCGCGGGTTTGATGGTGCTGATTGGGCGCGGGTTAACGTCGTCGAGATTGATTTCTTTTGGGACGTAAACTTGCCCGCCGCGGTAAACGGCTTCTTCGGCGCGCGGTATCTTGTCAAGGAACGTCAGGCCTTTGTCGGTAAAAATAAAACTGCGCTGGATGTAATTGTTTTGATCCAGGCCGGTAAATTTCCCAACCCTGATGCAGGTCGGTTGAAACCAGTCGATGTCCACCGCACTTACGCCGGGGTTTTTCAGTTTGTATGTAAGCGTGACTTCATCCGCCGTCGCCCGGATGTCGTGCTCGCATGAGATTAACGGCTCAATTACGGTATTGAGGATCAGATGATCGCCCTTCTTGCTGGCGGAAACGAGGGTGGTTTTATGGGGAACGGTGGTTTGGTGCCAATCGCGTTTGGTGGAGCCCGGTTTGCAAAATGCCTCCATGTGCCACACGTCGATCTTCTCGCCCGGAATCCACGGCGCGGCGATCGTCAGCATGTTGTTCGTCCATGAGAGATGGAGTGGCTCCGATGCGGCGTGGGCTGAGGGGATTAAGAGCAGGATTAGGATTAAGATCACGAACGTCATGGGAGTTCCTGGATGGTAATATCTTTGTACCACGCTTCGCTCGGCGGGCCCCCGTGGATTTGAACCGCGATGATGCCGTAGTCTTCGATCTTCGGGTCCTCTTCCGCGTAGTCCACCGTCTGCAGACCGTTAAGCGCAAGGCGGATGTGCTTGCCTTCCGCGCGGATTTCGTAATCGTTCCAATCTTCGCGCTTCAGCACCTTGTCGACGGCGTCTTTGTCCGCCTGCGCCAAAACCTTATTGCGGCGTGATTCATCATAAAGACAGCCCCACCAATTCGGATCGCCCATGTCCGCCTGGTAGCCGCTCACTTCGTGGTGATTCGGGATGCGCTTCGTACGAAACTGGACACCGGCATTTGCCCCTTTTCCGACTAGTTTGAATTTCAGGCGCAGAACGAAGTTCGTGTAATCGCGCGTGGTACAAAGGAATTCGTTGCGCGGGATTTTGGCGTCCATCGTGCCAGCGACGATCGCACCGTCCTGGATACGAAAGGTTTTATTGGTGTCCCCTTCCCACCCGCGAAACGTCTTGCCGTCGAACAAGCGGACTGGTTTTTCGGCGGCGGGAACCGGAAGCCGGATGAGGAGCAACATTACCATCAGGATTAAGAATCGCATCGGGCGAATGCTGCCATGGACGCTATTTGAAAAACAATAGCCGAATTCCGACCATAATGATGAACCCGCCAAAGACCCGTTTCAGGTCGCCCGTCGAAATGACTTTCGTCAGCCAGGCGCCAATGTACCCGCCGATGATGTCTGTTGGAGCCAGTGCAAGTGCGACGTTCCAATTAATATTGCTGATGGCCGGATCTCGATTGAAATGTTTCCACGATCCCATCATCGCCGTTGGAATAATCACGATCAGTGAGGTGCCGATCGCTTGTTTGATGTCGCGGATGGGAGGCGTAAGAAAAAACAGCATTGCCGGCACCATCACCAAGCCGCCGCCGACGCCGAACAATCCGCTGGTAATTCCCGTAACCAGCCCAATCAAGGCGGCGATAAAATAATTCATAGGGCGTTTTACGGGTGTGGGGTCCGTGTTCCAAGCCCGAAAAAATTGGCGAACTGGCACCGAAACGCAGTACAGTCCGGTCCCTT
>DATENK010000371.1:0-4103 GCA_035275085.1 Verrucomicrobiia bacterium
TCTATCAGCCGCGCATCACGCATTACTTTCCCGACGGCCGTACGAACCTCGTCGCGACCTCACCCGCGTGTTTTCTGGATCTGAAGCAGCGCACAGTGTTCTCGACCAATTTGCTGACCGTTGTTGCCGGCACGAATCAGATGACAGTCCAGGGCATCGGCTACTTTGGTCATCTCACAAACTTGTTCCTGATCTTTTCCAACGATGTGAGAACGGTCATTCGCCAGGAGCTCGCCAGTTCCAGCCGCACCAACTCCGGCCTCCTTGGCAACGCCGCAAAGTCCATGGCGCGCACCAATTCGGAAATCCACATCACGTCGGCGCGCCTGCATCTCGACTACGAAAAAAACCTTGCCGTTTATTATCACGACGTGCACGTCGAGAACCTGACAACCCATCTTCGCTCCGAGAAGCTCACCATCAAACGCACCGCCGAAGGCAATCTTGAAAATATTCTCGCCGAGACAAACGTGGTCATCCACCAGAAACTCGAACCCGGATGGGCGACCGCTGACCGGGCCTTATATTATATGCGCGATGGACAGGAAGCGCTGATGCTCACCGGTTCCCCCGCCAAGTGGAACCAGGGTGAACGTTTCGGCCAGGCCGGCTGGATCACCTATTACATGAACGAACGCATCCTCCGCGCCGAAGACAAAGCCAGCGTCCGCTTTCCCCTTACCGGCATCACGCATACCGATTGGCTGCCCGGGCCGCGCCGGACCAATGCACCTGCCGCCTCACTCGCACCCCAATTTATGGAAGTTCACGCCGAGGTGATTACCAGTTGGCTGGCAATGACCAATCGCCCCGGCCATCGCGTCGTCGCGCAAACCAACGTCGTGGTCATCGGGTTTCCCGACGAGATGCTCGCTACCGCCGCTAACGCCGAATACGTCGAGCAACTCGGCACGCTCGAATTCACTGGCGATGGCTATTGGCAGCAAGGTCAGCGAATCGTGCGCGGCGAACGCCTTTTTTACGATCGTACCAACCAGATCTTCCTTTCCGAAGGCGGCTCCTATCTCCAGGTCCCCGTCAGCGAATTCGGACGGCAGGGCCGGACCAACCGCAGCCAGCTTATCCAGACCGATTCTTCGCGCTTCGATTATCGAAACGGCTATCTTACCTTCTACGACGGCGTACGCTCGACTTTGATCGAAACAAACGTTATTCGCGGACGACTCTTCGCCGACGATTTCGTCCGCCTCAAAGGCACCAACCAGATTGAACGGCTTACGGCGCGGCGCAACGTGCATGGCGAACAGTTCTCCGCCCCAACGCGCGCGGGACAAATGAAGTCCAACAAAGTCGATTCCGAGTTCCTGAACGTGGAATTGGAAACGAACGGGGCCGTGCGTCGCGTCTATGCGGATACGAATGTGTTCGCGCAACAGTTCCGCGTTCGTTCCAATAAAGTCAGCCGCGCGAGCTTGAGCGCCGAATCGTTAGTGGCCGACTTTTTTACCCACACCAACGATTTGCGGGAACTGGTCGCGAACCGCAACGTGGTGCTCACGTCTGATGACAGCATAGCCAAAGGGCAACGAGCCACTTACACGGCCAGCAATACTCTGGTGGAACTCACTGGCTCGCCTACGATGGAAACGCCGCAGATCAAGATCGACCAGGCAGATGCCCTGTTTTACGACCGCACGACCGGTAAATTTTCGGCTGGCCACCCCCAGGGCCAGGCCCGTGCACCAACGAATGGCCTGAGCCAGACGCCTCTTCCCGGAGGGAGAAAGCTATGACAACCCTGCGGAGTATGGACTGCGGTGACACCGCAGTCCAAAATTCACCATGACTCTCCTCGGCACCGACAAACTCGAAAAATCATTCCGGAATCGGAAGGTAGTTAATGGCGTTTCTATTGCCGTGAATCCGGGCGAAATCGTCGGACTGCTCGGGCCGAACGGCGCAGGCAAGACAACCACCTTCAATATGGTGGTCGGGGTAATTCGCCCGGAAGTCGGGGCCGTAAAATTTAAGGACAAGAATGTAACGCAGTGGCCCATGCATCGTCGCGCCCGCCTCGGCATGGGTTATCTGACTCAGGAACCGTCCGTCTTCCGCAAACTCACCGTCCAGCAGAACATTCTCGCCATCCTCGAAACATGCCGCATCGGCCGCGCCGAACGGAAAGTCCGTCTCAAATACATGCTCGAAGAACTGGACCTTACTCCGGTGGCCGACAGCATGGCATACACATTGAGCGGCGGCGAAAAGCGCCGCCTCGAGATCACCCGCGCGTTGGTCACCAATCCTCAACTGCTGCTCCTGGATGAACCATTCAGCGGCATCGACCCCATCGCGGTCTACGAAGTGCAGAAAATCATTCGCAGGCTCAAAGATCGCGGTCTCGGAATTTTGATTACCGATCATAACGTGCGTGAAACGTTGAAGCTCGTGGATCGTGCCTATGTCATCCACAAAGGCGAGGTTTTGGTCCAGGGCACGGCTGAATTTTTGGTGAACGATTCCAAGGCGCGCGAAATCTACCTCGGTCCCGACTTCAATTTATAACATGGGGTTTTTCCCCATTGTCGCGTTTGCTCAGGGACGCTAAGAGTTACAGAATGATGGATCAGAAACCCGCATGAGTAGGAAACCGTGCAACTTTCTATTGGTCGAAGATGACCCGAACGATGTCCTGTTTGTTCAACAGGAATTCAAACGCACGGCCAAACAAATCCGGCTCAACACAGTGAGCGACGGCATCGAAGCCATGCGTTATCTCGAAGGACGAGATCTCTACAAAGACCGCCAAAAACATCCTTTGCCGCATGTTATCCTGCTCGACCTGAAAATGCCCCGCTTCAGCGGTTTCGATTTCCTTGAATGGTTGCGCTTCAAGGCACCCGATCAACTCAACTTTATTCCCGTCGTCGTTCTGTCGTCATCGAACATGCCCCCGGATGTCGGTCGCGCGTATGCACTCGGCGTAAACTCGTTCCTCGTTAAACCGGTGAACTGGGAGGAATTCCGCCATCGCCTACAAATGCTGGCACAATACTGGGCCGAACACGTCGAAACCCCGGAGTTTCCGGCCGGTGTGCCCGCCTCCAAAGGTGCTGCTCAATCCATTCTCGCTCCGCTTCAGGCGGCGCGGATGACTCGCGCTCAGGTCTGACCCTTGCGACGATTAAACGCCACCGCATCGACATAGCGCACACCCTTTCCGCCAAAGATATCCAACGCCGACCCGATTGTGAGGTCCACACGGCCTTTCCCGGCCAGCTCCACGCTTTCCATATCTTCAATCGACCGTGCGCCGCCCGCATACGTGACCGCAATGGGCGACCAATCCGCGAGTTTCTCGACCAAGCCCATATCGACTCCCACGCACAACCCTTCCACATCCACCGCGTGAACCAGAAATTCCGCGCACGATTGTGCCAGATCCTTTAACGTCCCAGCCGATAGTGTCGTATCCGTGAAGTTCTTCCATCGATCGGTCACCACGAAGTAATGCCCGTCGCGTTTGCGGCAGCTCAAATCCAGCACCAGCCGTTCCTTGCCAATTCGCTGCACCAACTCCGCCAGTCGGGTGCGATCGACCCGGCCCTCTCGGAACACCCACGACGTCACAATCACGTGCGAGGCGCCGGCATCCAGCCAGCTTTGCGCATTCTCGGCGTTAATCCCGCCACCGATCTGCAAGCCTCCCGGATATGCGTTCAGCGCCTCCTGGCCCGCCACTTCGTTTCCAGGCCCCAGCATGATCACATGCCCGCCCCTCAAACCAGACATCTGGTACAATTGGGCAAACCATCCCGCCGACCGGTCGGAGACGAAATTCGTGCGCAAACCGCCGGCGGCTTCAGCGCCGAGAGTGCCGCCGACAATCTGCTTCACCTTGCCTTCGTGCAGATCGATGCAGGGCCGAAACATAGGGTGAAAATCCCGGTCGTTTTTTGAATTGTCGAATTAATTTCTCGTCGGCATGCGCTATATTTAAGCGAGGTATGAAATTACTGCGCAAACGGCTGACCCGGCCACCGATCAGCAGAATCCGAACCCGTGGCAAATGCGCTGACGTCAAGAGTAGGGACATAAAAGGCGGCAAGGGCGCGCCGCCGGGCGACCGTGGCGCGTGCGAA
>DATENK010000372.1:0-4812 GCA_035275085.1 Verrucomicrobiia bacterium
CGTCGCCGACGAACGCGCCGTGGCGCTGTTGCGCGAATGGATCGCGCAAATGAAATCGGAGCAAACATTCGTCCGCGATTGGACGTTCGATGACCTTTCGCCCGCGCTCGATCAACTCAAGGCTGATCGCTCGCTCGAAAGCGGCCGCGACGCGTTCCGCCAGACCGGTTGCATTCAATGCCATCGCTTCGCGGGCGAAGGCGGAAGCGTTGGCCCCGATCTCACGGGCATCAGCCGTCGCCTCTCTTCGCGCGATCTTCTCGAATCCATCGTGCTGCCTTCCAAAACCATCGCCGAAGGCTACGCCACAACCGAAATTGAAACCAAATCCGGAGAGATAATCTCCGGCCGCGTCGAACGCGAGGACGACCGTGTCCTGGTCATGCGACCGCCCACGGCCACCGAGGACATGGTTACGATCCGCAAAGCCGATATCCGCCGGCGCGCGCTGTCACAAACCTCAAACATGCCCGGTGGCATGCTCAATACCCTAACCGCACCCCAAATCCTGGACCTGCTTGCTTATTTACTTTCGGACCGGGACGTGGCTGTTTTCCCATAATCGCCCGCGTACCCGTCCAACCCGATCTCACTACTTACGTACTCTTTGGCCGGGGTTTGCACTTCCAGCCCTCCCGGGACTGGGCTACTGTTGCGAAGACAAATGGACATTGTCATTCAACATACTGAAAACAAATTGTACCTGGGCCACGATGCAGCATGGTTGAAATCCCACGCGCGAGCCGCCACCTTTACTGATGCGGTGAAGGCCATTGAGTTCTGTATCCAACATCATCTTCGGCGTGTTCGTCTGGTATGGAACTCCGGATCTCACGAAGAAAAGTTTGTCTACCCGTTCGGCGGTGATCCCGTTGTAAAAGCGGAACAGAAAAAGATCCGGCGTCTTGTCGCCGAAAGCCGCCGCCTCAAACATCAAAGACTCGTCATCTTGCAACATATCGATAGCCTCACCGCAGAAGCCAAAGAACGCAGGAAACAGCGGCCATTTAAAAAAAGCCACGTAGTGGGTGACTGATTAGCTGCGCGCTGTCCCATCGCGAAGGTTACAAAGTTATTTATAGAGTAATTGTACCACGCCATTTAGCTCTTGTTAGGATTGCCCGGGCGGGGTTACAGTAATCATTGGAGATCGGGATTCCGGCGCTCCTGTGCCCTGCAGTGCTCTCGCCGACAGAAAGAATAGATTTGCATGGCCAAACGTGCCTCAAAAACGCAGAAAAAGTCTCCCGCGTCGCCGTTACAGCGCCGCGACCGTAAGCGAGCGCTCCCGCCACTGCACAGCGGTCAGCATAAAGGCGCGGCCCCGAAAACCAAAGGCCAGGCGCGGCAGGCCCTGCGAAAAATGGCTGCGCTGCACCGGACAGCCGATGCGCTCCACAAAAAGAGCGAATCCTTGCATGTGGCCGCCCATGCCGCCCGCCAGAGGGTGCGCTCCATGGGCGGTGCCGGTCTGCAGCCCAAAGGCGGTGCTCCCGTAAAAGATTTGCCGCCTTCCGGCCGTCCCAAAGATCGCATCGAACCGGTAAAAGAACTCGGCGCGCCAGGCACGGGCGAACTGGATATAGTTGCACTGCATCCTCCCGCTCTGCCGTTTTCCGTCGTGGGCATCGGCGCTTCCGCGGGCGGCTTTGAAGCCGCGCTCACTCTGGTTTCCAACCTCCCGAAAGACCTGCGCATGGCGCTGGTCATTATTCCGCACCTGGACCCAAGTCACGAAAGCCGCCTCGCGGATTTGCTCGCGCATAAAAGCGCCATGCCGGTGGTCAGTATCAGCAGTGGAGTCCCGGTTGAGCCTGGAAACATTTATGTCCTGCCCGCGAATGCCGCCGTCATTCTCGAAGGCACGCGCCTCGCGCTCAGAAACCGCGAGACTCGCACGGTTCCGATGCCGATCGACGTTTTCTTCCGCAGCCTTGCGGTGGCTCAACAAAATCGCGCCATCGGCATTGTTCTTTCCGGCACCGGCACGGACGGCACTCTCGGCCTCGAAGAGATCAAAGGCCAGGGCGGTCTCACCTTTGCCCAGGACAAAGGCAGCGCCAAACATTTCGGGATGCCCGGCAGCGCCATTGCCGCCGGCGTTGTTGATTTTGTCCTTGCCCCCGATTCGTTTGCGCGTGAACTCGTTCGCCTAGCCGAACATCCCTATGTCGCGCCAGATGGCAAATCCGTCGCGCAGCTCCCGCCCGCCGAGCACACGTTCAAGGAATACGCCGACGAGATGAAGGCGCTTTTAAGCCTCTTGCGCACTCGCACAGGTGTGGACTTCTCCCTCTATAAGGCCGGGACGCTGAATCGCCGCATCCTTCGCCGCATGGTCCTGCACACGGTCGATGAGCTCCCCGATTACGTGAAGATCGTGCAAGGTCAGCCGGCCGAGGCCGAAGCCCTCTTCAACGATCTCCTGATCAGCGTCACCGGCTTTTTCCGCGACAGTGGCTTTTACGACGTTCTCAAAAAGAAGATTCTCCCGCGACTGCTCAAGAACCGGCCGGAGGACGCTCCCTTGCGTGTTTGGAGCTGCGGTTGCGCTACTGGCGAAGAAGCCTATTCGCTGGCCATCGTCATTGCCGAGCATCTGGACGAAATCCAAAACCGGATCCCCATCCAGATCTTCGCTTCGGATATTAACGAGAAAGGCATCGAAAAAGCTCGCACCGGCCTTTATCACGAAAACATCCTCATCGATGTTTCGCCCGAACGCCTCCGCCGCTTCTTCGTTAAAGTGGACAGCTTTTATCAGGTCAGCCGGCAGATCCGCGATATGTGCACGTTCGCCCGTCAGAATGTTGCTGTGGATCCGCCCTTTTCGAACCTCGACGTTATCAGTTGCCGCAACGTTCTCATTTATCTCACCCCCGTCCTGCAGCGCCGCATTATGCCTATCTTTCATTACGCGCTCAAACCCGGCGGCTACATGCTCCTCGGCAGTTCGGAAACGAGTGGCGATTCCTCTGAACTGTTCGAGTTAGCGGATAAAAAGAACAAAATCTATATCAAGAAAACCACCGCGTACCGCCCGGCTTTTATCGACGTGGATCGCGGTTTCGTTCCGCCGCGCGTTGCCACCCCCCCTGCTCCCAGGACTCCGCCGGCGGCTGGACGCGAGCGCATCGTCCCCGTCGATTACTCCCTGCAGCAGCGCGTTGATCGCTTCATTGCTAGCGAATACGCCCCCACCGCCGTCGTGATTAGCGAGCAAATGGACGTGCTGCAGTTCCGGGGCCGCACCGCGCCATTCATCGAGCATCAGGCTGGCGCTGCCAGCCTCAATCTCCTGAAAATTGTGCGCGAAGACCTCGTCCTGGACGTCCGGCGTGCCGTCAATAAGGCCATCCGCAGCGGTGAAAACGTCCGGGTCACCGGCGAAATGCGGGTTGGCAGTCATCTTCGCGAAGTTCGCATCGAAGCCCGTCCCCTGCCTGAGATCGCCGCTTCGGAAACTTTCTACATCGTTACATTCCGCGAAATCTCAGTCGCTGAGACCGAAGCTACTGTGGCGCCGACCCGGCGTCAGAAGATTGCGCGCGACAAGCTCGAAGAGCGCCAGCTCACCAAGCTGCGCCAGGAACTTGCCGCCACCAAGGAGTCTCTCCAGGCCATCATCGAGGAACAAGACGCCACCAACGAGGAACTCAAATCGGCCAACGAGGAAATTCAATCCAGCAACGAGGAATTGCAAAGCACCAACGAAGAGCTCGAAACCGCCCGCGAGGAGTTGCAATCCACCAACGAGGAGCTCACCACCCTGAATCAGGAACTTCAGAGCCGCAACGCCGAGCTTGGCCAGGTCAATAATGACCTCAGTAATCTCCTCGCCAGCGTCAACATTGCCATCATCATGCTCGGCACCGACTTCAAGATTCGCCGCTTCACTCCCACCGCCGAAAAGATTTTCAACCTCATCCCGTCCGACGTTGGTCGCAAACTTAGCGATCTCAGCCGCAACATCCATGTCCCGGACCTCAACGAAGCCATTGATGAAGTCATCGACCGTCTTACCGTTATCGAGCGCGAAGTGCAGGACAAGGAAGGCCGTTGGTACTCGCTTCGCATCCGGCCCTATCGTACCCGCGAAAGCCACATTGATGGCGTGGTGCTCATCCTGCTGGATATCGATGAGCTCAAGCGTGCCATCAAGCACATCATCTCACTCCCGCGAGAACCCTTGCTTGCGCTCACGGCCGACCTCAAGGTCAGCGCCGCCAATGATGCGTTCTGTCGTGCCTTTCAGGTCGCGCCCGAAAATATCGAGCGCAAGTCAGTTTACGAAATGGCTGATGGCGCATGGAACATCCCCCGCCTCAAGCAACTCCTCGAGGACTTCCTGGCCGCCCAGGGCGAAGTCCGCGATTTCCGCCTTGAGCATGATTTCCAAGGCCTTGGCAAACGCAAGCTCCTCATCAATGCCCGCCGCTTCTACGAAGAAAGCCGCGGCCTGCAACTGATCCTGCTCGCCATCGAGGATCTCACATGAAACCGCTTCCCTTTACTTTCTCGGCGGCCGCTTGCGTGAGGAGCCCTTTGGTGGGGAGCTTTTTCGCGGGGAGCGTTTTGATGGGGAGCGCGACCGTCTCGGTCGCACCCGTCGGCGTCTCGCCGACGGCTTTGCGCTCGCACAGATGTTTTCGGCGCGACCCCCGCGCTCCCCGTAACTTGGAACTTGGAACTTGGAGCCGGAGCGTCTAGACTAGGATGCGTTCTTCCCGCACCATCCGCAAAATGAGCCGGCGCAAAATCGCTGCCGCTCGCGCCCTCGCCGCCGATTTCCAACAGAATCAACTCAACCTT
>DATENK010000373.1:0-3632 GCA_035275085.1 Verrucomicrobiia bacterium
CAACTGGCGTGGGCACGGGGTTGGGTCTCCCCGTCTCCAAACGCATCATTGACCTGCACGGCGGAACGCTGGAGATTCGAAATAAGAGCGAAAGTCGCGGCGTGCGCGCGACGATAACTTTAAAGGGACACAAGAACTGAAATGTAGGTTATGACAAAGAAGAAAGTCTTGCTGGTGGATGATGAGAAAAGTTTCACGAACCTGCTCAAACTGAATTTGGAAGAGACGGGAAGCTACGAAGTCCGGGTCGAGAATTGGGCCGAAGATGCCGTGACCGCGGCCAAAGAGTTCAAGCCGGATATTATTCTGCTGGACATCATCATGCCGCGGATGCCCGGGGGCAACGTCGCCGCCGTCATCAAAGAGAACCCGGAGTTGCGGGACACGCCCATTGTGTTTTTGACCGCTGCGGTGCGCCGTCATCAGGTGGAAGAAAATGACGGAATCATTTGCGATTTCCCCTGCATCGCCAAACCCGCGACCGTCGATATGGTGGTCGAGGCGATCGAAAAGCACGCGCGCAAACAACCGGCGGAAGTCAACTAAGTCGACGCTCTATCGGCGCGGGTGAGTCGTCCGTGCCGCGACTGGGGAAGGTTCCCAGGGAGCCAGTCGAACGGCGCTCTCGTAGTAGGGGGTGGCCATGCGTCCGGGTTTATCCCATTTCATTAGCGGGCCAGGCATGATGTAGCCGTTCGGGTCTTCCACCTTGATCTCTTTTCCCAGGAATCCGGCGCCATGGGTATCGAGCCATCGTTTGATCTTCTCGCGGCGCAAGTCAGTGTTTGATGGTGCCGCATTTGCCGCTCGAACGAGCACATGCCATTCTTTGGACTCAAACGGCACCGGCACGGCAAAGCTTTGGCTGGCTTTTGGTGCGACAGCTTTTTCAATCGGCATGAACATCAAATAGCCGCGCGCCATCTCCCAACTGCGGCCGTTGTTCACTTCCAGGCCGACTTCCAGGAACACCGGCCATTGGAAGAGGTTTTGAAAACGGAAATGCGCCATCGTTGTGCCGCTGGCGTTGGTGGAATATTGCATAAGCCGGATCTCGCCCCAGGGAATCGGTATCTTTGGCGCAGTCGCCCACAGCGCGGCATAGCCGCCGATCAAACCCACGATAAGCAACAACAACGCGTAAATGAATACGCGTTTGGCGCCGCTCACCGGCGGACAGGGATCCATGTCCATATGGTTTTCTTCGACATTTACAGGGGTGACTTGAATCTGCCACCGCGCACCTTCGTCGGTGAATGGCAGATCCTTATATTGTTGACACCGATATTATTACCGCCTACGCTATTACCGCGATGACCGGGTTCATCCACGAGCGGTTCCTCCTTCCCCGCCCGTACGGACGGTGGGGAAGAGCGAAAGCAGGTTCTAACGCCTATTAACGCATGAAAATTTTAGATTCCGTAAGAGTTCAATGTCGTTCGGCAACGGCAAGGGGTTCGGTCGTGCTCATGATAAAGTTGTACGGCCTAGTACGGCCTAGTACGGCCTGGTACGGCCATAAAATTGTGGAAACCGCGATTTCGTCTGTGCTCCCACAGGCTTCTCTTCGCGGTGCTGATTCTAGCCCATGACTCCTCTCGATGCCGAGTTAAGCCAGCGATTAAAGGCCATTCGCTCCGAAGGCCTGTATCGCGAACTGCGCAAAATCAACTCTCCGCAGGGCACGCATGTCGTCGTCGATGGCAAGCGCCTTCTGAATTTTTCATCGAACGATTATCTGGGGCTCGCGAATCATCCTTCGCTCAAAAGCGCCGTAACCGAAGCCGTCCAAAAATACGGCGTCGGCGCGGGCTCAGCGCGATTGATTTGCGGGTCACTGAAGGTCCACCATGAATTGGAGCGGACGTTGGCGGAATTTAAAGGCACGGAAGCTGCCCTGACGTTCTCATCCGGATACGCGACGGCGGTAGGAACGATCTGCGCGTTGATGGAGAAGGAGGACGTAGTCATTATCGACAGGCTGGTGCATGCCTGCCTGGTGGACGGCGCAAAGCTTTCAGGCGCGAAGCTGCGAGTGTTCGCTCACAATGATGTTGATGAATTAAAAGATATTCTGGAGTGGGCTCGTGAAAAAAACGCGCGCCGCATTCTGATCGTCACCGAAAGCGTCTTCTCTATGGATGGCGATTTGGCGCCGTTGCGCGAAATCGTCGAACTCAAGGAACGCTACGGCGCTTGGCTGATGTTAGACGAAGCGCACGCCACTGGCTTGTTTGGCGCAAAGCGTCGCGGGTTGGCTGAGGCTTTTGAACTTGCGGAGCGCCTCGACATCCAAATGGGGACACTCGGCAAGGCGCTGGGATCCGCAGGCGGCTACATTTGCGGCAGCCGTGCCTTAATCGATTACCTGATCAATCACGCGCGAACATTCATGTTTTCGACCGCCCCAGTTCCGCCTGCCGCCGCTGCCGCCCGTGCTGCAATTGAAATGGTACGTTCGCCGGAAGGAGAAGCGCTGCGCACTTGCCTTTGGGCGCGCGTGGACCAAGTGAAGAACGGGCTAATAGGCACACCCTGGAAGATTCCGATCGTGCAAAGTCCCATCATTCCCCTCATGATCGGTGACGAGCAACGCGCGATGGAAGCTGCTGCTCAATTGCGGACAAAGGGTGTTCTGATTCCGGCAGTTCGTTATCCCACGGTTGCGCGCGGTAAGGCGCGCCTGCGCCTTACCGTTAGTGCGGCGCACACGCCCGAAGACATGGACGAATTTTTGCATGCATCGACTCGCGAAACTTGATCACCAGTACATCTGGCATCCGTTCACGCAAATGCGCGATTGGCTCCAGTGCGAGCCGATCGTGATCGCCCGAGGCAAGGGGGCCGTCCTCGAAGATGTCCATGGCCGCAAATATCTGGACGCCAATTCCTCCATCTGGACCAACCTGCACGGCCACAATCATCCAAAAATCAACGCTGCCATTAAACGCCAACTCCGCTGCGTCGCGCACTCATCCTCTCTCGGCCTTGCCAATGAGCCCGCGTCGTTGCTCGCGAAGGAACTCGCGCAAGCCGCAAACCTGCACAAGGTGTTTTTCTCCGACGACGGTTCGACCGCGATGGAGGTTGCGCTGAAACTCTCGTACGAATTCAGCCACCGGCGCGGCTTGAAACCGAAGTTTCTCTCGCTCGATGGCGCATATCATGGCGACACCGTTGGGGCGGTGAGTCTCGGGCATATTGATCTTTTCCATAAATCCTTCGGTGGTCTTTTGTTCGATGCAGACAAAGTCATGGCGCCGTACTGTTATCGCTGCCCGTTCAATCGCGCCCGCCCGGAGCGCGCCGACGCTCGCGAATATCGAAAGTGCAATTGGGAGTGCGTCGGCAAAGTGGAACAGAAATTCCGAAGGCACTCGTATTCCGCGTTTGTGGTCGAGCCGCTGATCCAGGGCGCTGCCGGCATGATCGCCCAACCGACCGGCTGGTTGCGCCGCATGGCCGAAATCACCCGCGCACACGGCGCTCACCTGATCGCAGACGAAGTGCTCACGGGCTTCGGTCGCACTGGGACATTGTTCGCTTGCGAACAGGAAGGCGTACGCCCGGATTTCCTTGCGCTCTCGAAAGGGCTAACCGGGGGCTATTTACCAATGGCCGCAACACTCACC
>DATENK010000374.1:0-5217 GCA_035275085.1 Verrucomicrobiia bacterium
GCGACCGAGAAAGGCTGGCTCAGGAAGCGTTGAATTTTCCGCGCGCGATAAACCGTCGTCTTATCTTCAGGCGACAACTCGTCCATGCCGAGAATCGCGATGATGTCCTGCAAGTCCTTATAGCGCTGCAACACGCGCTGCACACCGCGAGCGACTTCATAATGTTCCGCGCCCACAATCTCCGGCGCCAGAGCGCGCGAATTCGAAGCGAGCGGATCGACGGCCGGATAGATGCCCAACTCGGTCAGCGCGCGCTCCAGGACGATGGTCGCATCCAGATGCGTAAAGGTCGTCGCCGGCGCGGGATCGGTAATGTCGTCGGCAGGCACGTAAATCGCCTGGAACGAGGTGATCGACCCTTTTTTGGTGGAAGTAATGCGTTCCTGCAAATCGCCCATCTCGGCGGCGAGCGTCGGTTGGTAACCCACTGCGCTCGGCGTGCGGCCGAGAAGTGCCGACACTTCCGAACCGGCTTGCGAAAAGCGGAAAATGTTATCAACGAACAGCAGGACGTCCTGGTTCTTTTCGTCGCGGAAATATTCGGTGATCGCGAGTCCGGACAACGCCACGCGCAAGCGGGCGCCCGGCGGTTCGTTCATTTGCCCGAACACCAACGCCACCTTTGATTTGCTGAGGTCCTGCTGGTTAATGACCTTGGCGGTCGACATTTCCTCGTAGAGGTCATTGCCTTCGCGCGTGCGCTCTCCCACGCCTGCGAAAACTGAATAACCACCGTGCTGCTTGGCAATGTTGTTGATCAACTCCATGATCACGACGGTCTTGCCAACACCTGCGCCGCCGAACGCGCCGACTTTGCCGCCTTTCAAAAATGGGCAAATCAAGTCGATGACCTTGATACCCGTCGTCAGCAATTGCGGGCTGGTGGACTGATCGACGAGGGCAGGGGGCTTGCGGTGAATGGGATAATACTTGTCCGCTTTGACGGGCCCACGTTCGTCTACAGGTTCACCGATGACATTAAAGACGCGGCCCATCACCGAATCGCCAACCGGCATCGAGATCGCGGCGCCCGTGTCGACGACATCATAACCGCGCTTCAAACCTTCGGTTGAACCCATCGCCACAGATCGCACCCAACGCTCGCCGAGGTGCTGCTCGACTTCGAGCGTCTGCTTCGTGCGTTGACCCTGGACTTCGAATTCCACCGTTAGCGCATTAAAAAGCGCCGGAAGCTCCTTCGGAAACTCGACATCGACTACGGGGCCGATGACCTGGACGATTTTACCTTTGTTCATATCTAAATCAGGATTCGAGGGCCATGGCGGCGCAGGAAATCTCCAGCAGCTCTTTCGTGATGCTCGCCTGGCGCAATTTGTTGTATTCGATGGTTAAATCTTTAATCAGTTGCTTCGCGTTATCGGTCGCGTTTTTCATCGCGACCATGCGCGCGCTGTGTTCGCTCGCCTTCGCTTCGAGCAAAATCTGATACATCTGGAAATTCAGGTAATGCGGCAGCAAGGAACCCAGCACGCCCGCAGGCGTTGGCTCAAACAAAAATTCGGTCGCGCCCCGCAGCAACTGTTCGCCGGTTTCGGCGCCGTGGACGCCAGCGGCCACGCCGCGAATCTCGCCGACCGGCAAAAAAGGAAGCACTTCCGGTTTCTGCGCGAGCGTCGAAATGAAGTTGGTATAGAGGATGTCGACACGATCCACTTCCCCCTTGGTAAACAGGTCCTGAGCGAACTTCGAAATCGCGCGCGCTTCCGCGAAAATCGGCGCATCCTTGTACGTGAACTCCGCCGCCAGCTTGCGCTTCGTGCGCGCAATGAATTGAGAGCCCTTGCGCCCGGCAGTGATGAAGACCGTATTGTCTTTCTCGAACTTCGTCGTTTCCCGCAACAGGTTGCTGTTGAGCGCTCCGCAAAGCCCTTTGTCGGTGCTGACCACCACCACGCAACGTTTCTGCCCATTCCGCTTCTCCATGAGCGGATGCGTGAAGTCACCCGCGTTGTAAACCACTTCCGCGAGCACCTCGTTCATCAACGCCGCATAGGGCCTGCCGGCCAGCGCCGATTGCTGCGCGCGCCGCATCTTCGACGCGGCGACCATCTGCATTGCCTTCGTGATCTGCGCCGTGTTCTTGATCGATTTGATCCGGCGCCGTATGTCGCGTGTGCTGGCCATCTATTTGTAAGTCGTCTTGAACTCGGTCACCGCCGTTTTCAACTCATTGGTGAGTTGATCGTTCAACGCCTTCTCCTTCGCGATGCGGCCCATCAGCTCCGCTTTGCGGCTGAGCAAATAATCCCCCATCTTCGCTTGCGCGTCCTTGATCTTGTCCACGGGTACATCGTCGAAATAGGCATTCTGCGCCGCCCAAAGCACCGCGACCTGCAACTCGACGGGGAGCGGCTTGTATTGCTGCTGCTTGAAGATTTCGACGATGCGCTTGCCGCGTTCGATCTTGGCTTGCGTAGCCGGATCCAGATCTGAACCGAATTGCGCGAAGGCTGCCAGTTCCCGGAATTGCGCGAGGTCACCTTTTACGCGGCCGGCCACCTGTTTCATGGCTTTGATCTGCGCCGCCGAACCCACGCGCGACACGGACAAACCTACCGAAATCGCCGGCCGCACACCCTGATAGAACAAGTCGGTTTCCAGGTAAATTTGCCCGTCGGTAATTGAAATCACATTCGTCGGGATATAGGCCGACACGTCACCAAGCTGCGTTTCGATGATGGGCAGCGCAGTCAACGAGCCGTTTCCGTATTTTTCACCGACACGCGCCGCGCGCTCGAGCAAACGGCTGTGCAGATAAAAAACATCGCCGGGATAAGCCTCGCGGCCGGACGGACGCTTCAAGACCAGCGACACCTGCCGGTAGGCCACCGCATGCTTCGAGAGATCATCGTAAATGATCAGCGCGTCCATGGCGTTGTCCATGAACCATTCGCCCATCGCGCAACCAGCGAACGGCGCCAGATACTGGTTGGTTGCCGAATCCGATGCCGCCGCGGCGACGACGATCGTATAGGGCATCGCGCCGTTTTCCTCGAGGACGCGAATGGTGTTCGCGATGTTTGATTGCTTCTGCCCGATTGCGACGTAAATCGAATAGAGCGGGCGATACTCCTTGTCCCCGCGCGTTTCGGCGTCCTTGTTCAGGCGCGCCTGATTAATCATCGTGTCGATCGCGATCACCGTCTTGCCCGTCGAACGGTCGCCAATGATCAATTCGCGTTGCCCGCGGCCGATGGGAATCATGGCATCAATGGGCATAATGCCGGTTTGGACCGGCTGGCTGACGGATTTTCGCCGGATGATGCCGGGCGCAATTTTCTCCACAGGGTAAGTGGTTTCATTTCGGATGGGCCCTTTGCCATCGATCGCCTGGCCCAATGAATTCACCACGCGTCCAAGCAAACCTTTGCCGACGGGCACCTGCAGCAGCTTGCCGGTGGTGCGGACCTCCTGGCCTTCCTTAACGCCCGTGTAATCGCCCAGGATAATGGCGCCAACCTCCGTCTCTTCCAGGTTCAACGCCAACCCGGTCACGTTGTTCCCGAAATCGAGCATCTCGTTCAACATCGCGTCCGTCAGGCCTTCGATCTTGGCCACGCCGTCGCCGATTTCGCGGACCGTGCCCACATTCTGCTTGGCCGGAGACGTCTTCACTCCCGCAATCTGGGCTTCAATGGATTCCAATACGTTAGTCATAGATTATTGCGCTAAACTTTCTTCCAACTGCTTCAGGCGCCCTGCCACCGTGCCATCATACACATCACTCCCGACCCGGATTCGCAATCCGCCGATCAACGCCGGATTTACCTGAAACGAAATATGCAACCCCTGGCCATACCGTCGTTCGAGCGTGCTGCGCAGTTTCGATTCGGTGTTTGCATCGAGCGGCGCGGACGATTCGATCTGCGCCGTCCGTCGCTCCACGTCCAGTTTCGTCAGATGCTCGAGGTGCGACAGAATTGGCAAATAACCGCGGGGCTTCTCCGCCGCCAGGAGCTGCACCGCTCGCAACAAGCGACCTTCATCCACCGCGCCGTTCGCGTGCACTTCCTTGAACAACGCCTTCGCTTTCCGTTTTGCCTGCTTCGGTATTCTCATTCTGCCAGCGCTTTTGTCGTTTCTTCGCTCAACCGCCGCTGATCGTCGGCCGTCAACACCTTGCCGGTAACTTTCGTTGTGGTCGCGACCACCAGCCGGCCGAGTTCGCGCTTCACTTCGGCGAGCATCCGCGCGCGCTCCAACGCGGCCGCTTCGCGCGCTTTCGTCACGATCTGTTCGGCTTCGCGGATGGCCTTTTGGGTTTCCTGCTCGCGCACTCTGGCGGCGGCCGCCTGCGCTTCTTCAATGAGCTTGTTGGCTTTCGCGTTCGTCTCGGCCAACACCTGCTGCCGTTGGGCCTCCGTGCGGGCCAACTCCTCGCGCGCTTTCTCCGCGTTCACCATCGCCTCGGCGACGCGCTGCCGCCGTTCCTCCAGGATCTTCAGGACGGGCCGATACGCGAACTTCCAGAGAATGAACAGCACAATGGCGAAGTTGACCACTTGCGCGATTAACTTCGGCCAATAGATGCCCAGCGATTGCAGCGTCTGCTCCATATCAACTCATTTCATTGTCGGTTACGCACTCCGCGTTCCGCGTTTCTACGTTCGCGCCACGACGAAGAATGCCAAAATTGCCAGACCTTCCGCCAGCGCCATCGCAATCAGCGCCACGGTGAATACCTTGCCGAACGTGCCCGGATTGCGTCCAATCGCTTCCGCCGCCTTCGCTCCGGCAAGACCGACGCCCAACGCGCCACCCAGGCCGACCAATCCCACCCCGATCATACTCATGCTGCCAGTCAACCCGACTGCGACGTCCGGTGCTGCTGCTGCAAGCATCATACTAGTCATTCTATTTACCTTTCTTATTCTGTTGTTTGTTACGGCAATAGCCCGCTCACATGGACGGTCCCTATTGCAAATTCTCAAAATTCTTAATCTTGATCCTACTCGTAATCTTAATCTCTTCGGCCATCTTCATCCTTCAGCCTTTTCAGTGCCCATGCCCATGCTTCCCTTCCTCTTCCGGATGACTGCACAGCGTCCCAATGAACGCTATGCACAACACCGTGAACACCAGCGCTTGCACCACCGCCACCACCAGCTCCAGGAAATAAAACGGGATCGCTGCCAGGCCCATCATCCATTTCGGCCCCATCCCCAACATCAGGGTCAGCACATTCTCGCCGCCATA
>DATENK010000375.1:0-3610 GCA_035275085.1 Verrucomicrobiia bacterium
GCCCCCGGCAAACCGGTCTTCAACCGCACCATCACCCTCCGCGACACCTGGGCCAAAGAATCCCAAAAACCCTGACCGTAGCAGCCGACGTGAGGAGGCTCTGACTATCAGAAAACCTTCGGCACCGTCCATTATGAAAGCAACCCGAATCATATCGGCCATCATGCTCCTGCTGATCGCGGTGGCCGTACCGCTTAGCCTTCCTGCCACCGAAAACCACGCGACCGAAAGAGAAAAGATCGAAGCTCTCATCAGGAATATTGAGACTCTCAAGGGTGCGACCTTCATCCGCAACGGTAGCAACTACGACGCGAAGACTGCGGCGAAATTCCTCCGCGGGAAATGGCGGACACACGAAAAAGAGGTCAAGACCGCGATAGATTTCATCGACAAAGTCGCCACCGTATCCGGCACCAGCGGCAAGCCTTACATGATCCGGTTCAAGGACGCGCGCGACATCAAGTGCGCCGACTACTTGAAGGATGAACTGAAGAAGTTGGAGAACGACAAACCGAAAGATCCTTAGCTCGTAACGCAGGTTTTCAAACTCGTTCGGGGATGAACTTTGTCGGCGGCCGGGCCACAATAGATATGGACTGCGGTGGCAGAGCGAAGCGGCGACACCGCTTTGGATTCACCATTCGTCTTGGCCCGGTCAAAGAAAGATCCTTGATCGCCAATCATCTTCCCAATCCGTGCCCATCCGTGTTAATCCGTGGTTCTCCGCTTTTTTGTTTGCGCCTTTGCGCCTCCTGCGTCTTTGCGTTAAAACGAAGACGTGCATACTATCAGTGGCTATCAGTGACACGAAACAGACAAAAATGGCCGAAGCCCCTTCCAAAATCCGTTTCACAGCGAAACTCCTCCGGCCAGCGGCTGGCGGGAAGGCCGGCTCCTGGACCTTTCTTATCCTGCCAAAAGACGCCAGCGCGAAGCTCCCCTCGCGCGGCATGACCACTGTCGAAGGCGCCCTCAACGGCTTCCCCTTTCGCGCCACCCTGGAACCCGACGGCCAAAAAAGCCATTGGCTCAAAGTCGGCCGGAAGCTGCGCGAAGCCGCGGGCGCCGACGCAGGCGACGAGGTAACGCTGGAACTCGCGTCCGAGGCACTGGAACCCACGGTGCCGGCCGATTTCCGGAAGGCTCTCGCCGCCGCCGCACCAAAAGCCCGCGCGTTGTGGGCGGACATCACAACCAACGCGCGCACAGACTGGATCCACTGGATCACCTCCGCCAAACAGCCAGAGACTCGCGCACGTCGGGTCAAAAATGCCTGTTCAATGCTCGCGGCTGGGAAGCGCCGCGTTTGCTGCTTCGATCGCTCCGGCTTCTACAGCAAAAGCTTCAGCGCTCCTGAAGCGGCGGTTAGTTCCTGACGGGTTGTGAGGCCTTCCTGACGGGTTCCTGACGGGTCAGCAACATGCGTTTCGGACAACATTTACGGGCCTCCTGACGCCCTGACGCCTTCTGACGCCCCCTGGGGGGGGCCACCACCCCAAAGCCACGGGACTCGTGGGAAACTCAGCGTTTCAGGCGCTTGGGATGATGCCCGTTATGGTTATGGTTCCGCTGATGTTTGACCACGAAAAACCCTACCAACCCTGAGGCGGCGCCAATCAAGCTCGCACGCACCGGATGATGCCGCACGCCCGTGGCGAACGCTTTGCCCATGTAAGCCGGCGTGAGGCGATGCTTCAGTTCGCGTGCATGCGCTTTCATCAAATCCTGTGTGGTATCGATCTCAGACTTGATTTCGTCCGGGGAGCGTTTCAATTCGATCTCCTTCGGCTCGACGCGTTCTTTCGCCGGGTTCTTGTCTGTGTTGTGCTTGATGGCGTCGATCGTTTTTTCTGGCGCCAGACTCTCTTCCTTGAACACGCCTAATGCCTTCATCACAAAGGCGCCTCCCAGACCCACAATCAACACGCCGATGATGAGTAATCCGAGCGCGATCGCCATGAGCGGGTTCATCCCACCGCGCGCGAAGAAGTACGCAATCAGTCCGCCTAATCCCGTCAACAGAATCAGCACGCCGCCGTATGCAACCAGTCCGCCGATAGCCAGGAATGCGGCGTTCTTCCCGAGGATTCCGAACTTTTCGGACATTTCGGTCTTCGCCAGCTTAATTTCCTCCCGGATCAGTCTTTTGATTTCATCGCGCAAATTGCCGATCAAACTGAAAAACGGTATTCGCGACAGCGTCGTGTTATGCATAATTCTTCCCTCTTTGTTGGTGGAACGTGGCACGCAACCTGCCCCTTGCCAATCAGGTGACTGCCCACCCTGCGATAAGCAGGGGCCGCAGGTAACGTAGGCTTCATGAATAAGGCCGACCCGAAAAAGAGAAGTCCCAAGCCGAAAGTGCCGCCCAAATCGCAAAAGAAGCAATCGACCTACACCACCGTGCGCGGCACCCCAATTATCCAAGGGAAGGCGAGTTAAATTCGCGCGCACGGACGTTTGCTCGTTGAAAAAAATCTGGATTCCAGATATGGTGGACTAACATGCTCGAAGATCGTTCGTATATGCGCGAGGATTCGTTTGGCTCGCGGCGATCGGTCACCTTCATTCTCCTCGTCACGCTGGTCGCCATCTGGGTGGTGCAGAATGTTGCCTATGCCTACACCTCGCTCGCGGTGCGTTATCCCATCGATGATTACTGGGCGCTCAGCATCAATGGTTTGAAGCATGGCCGTTTTTGGCAACTGATAACGTTTCAATTCCTGCACGCCGGCCCATGGCCGTGGCATCTTCTGATAAACTGTTTCGCGCTTTGGTTTTTCGGTCGGTCGGTCGAGGAAACATTGGGCTCGCGAGGATTTTTGAAACTATACTTTCTGAGCGGCCTGCTTGGCGGCTTGCTCCAGCTATTGGTATCCTGGATTTCGCCGCTAAGCCGGGATGTAGCGGTGGTCGGGGCTTCGGCCGGAGTTTTGGGGCTGTTAACCGCTTACGCGATTATGTTCCCTGAACGGGAAGTGATGTTCTGGGTGATAATCTTTCCGATTCGGCTGAAAGCAAAATATCTTCTTTGGTTTGCAGGGCTTCTTTCCATTTATGGCACGCTGGTTCCATTTGATCACACCGCACACGCTGCGCACCTCGGTGGTATTCTGGGCGGATTTGCGTACCTCCGGTGGGGATCGCTCGCTGAAAAACTTTTCGTACGCCGCCGCGTGCGCCCACGTCCGCGCGAATTGATGAAAGTGCATTTGCCAAAGTCCGGTGGGTGGCATAAGGGCGAGCCGGAAGACATGCCACCGGGCGAATTCATTAGCCGCGAGGTGGATCCGATTCTCGACAAGATATCGGCCCATGGCATCCAAAGCCTCACGCCGCGTGAGCGGAAAATCCTGGAAGCTGCCCGCGCGAAGATGGAGCGCCGTTAGGATTGAGGACGTCCGCCCGGGCCTCGCCGGCGCCGATTCAGCGGCCCTGAGTTTTTCACGAGATTCTTGCGCAAGGGCGCATTTACTTTGAGCGGTGGCGCCGGCCGTTTGATCATCGCGGTTGTGCTTGAGGACTGGGCATCGGAAGCGTCGGTCGGCCAGATATGGAAGCCGCCATGACTTTCCTCGCGGATTTCCCATGTGCCCCAAATACCTTTTCC
>DATENK010000376.1:0-2143 GCA_035275085.1 Verrucomicrobiia bacterium
GCACTCGATGCTGAGAAGCAGGTCATGGTCGCGACAATCGACCTGCGTCGCGACGCCGTGCAACTCCAGGAAACGCGCGCGAAAGCCGGCCTTATTAACGAAGTGGATGTGACTCGCGCTCGGACTGAACTGGCGAATGTAGAAGCCGAGTTTCATTCCATTGAACGGACCCGCGCACAGGTCGAACATGCCCTTGCCGTTTTGTGCGGCGAAGCACCTGGTAATTTCACGATTGCCGCGACGCCATTGCAAACGGTCCCGCCTGCGATTCCCGCCGGGCTGCCCTCGACCCTCCTGCAACGCCGGCCGGACATCGTTGAAGCTGAACAACTTCTCCAGGCTTCGTCGGCGCGGATCGGCGTTGCGAAGGCTGCATTCTTCCCCACGATTAAGCTCACCAGCGCTGCTGGCCTTGCCAGCGCCGATCTCGGCACCGTCTTCGACGCGTCGAGCCGCATCTGGTCCATTGGTCCGAGCATCCACGTTCCGATCTTTGAAGGCGGGCGTAATAGCGCGAACCTCACGGCAGCCGAAGCCCGCTGGGAGCAATCCACCGCCACCTATCGTGGCACGATCCTGAATGCCTTCCGCGAAGTTGAAGATTCACTTTCAGACCTTGCCACGCTGTCGTCCCAGAGCGAAGCGGTTGATCGCGCGCTCGTCGCGGCGCGGGATACGACCGCGCTCGCGAACGAGCGTTATCAAAAAGGCCTTTCGAGTTACCTGGATGTTGTCGATGCCCAACGCGCAGCACTGGAAGCTGAACGGCAACAGAGCCAACTCCAGGGCCAGCGTCTTGTCTCCACCATCCTGCTCGCGAAAGCTTTGGGCGGCGGATGGATCGGCCCGTCGGAATGAAAGGCACACCCCTACTGGGGTCGGGACCTACCCCGATTTAGGTAGGTCCCTACTGGAGGGGCAAAGTTGGCAGAAGTTTAATATTAGACCGACGTAGTTAACGGAGAGAAACAACAAATTATAAACAATGAAAAAGAACTTCGCTATTATCGTAATGTTAGGCGCCTGCGCGTTTATCGCGTGGGCTGAGAAGATCACCGAAACGCAGTTGCCGCCCGCTGTTCAACGGACGTTGAGCCAGCACAAAGGCAGTGACGCCATCAAAGATATCGAAAAGGAAACCCGCAACGGCCGGACCGTATATGAGGTCGAATTCAGCCGCACGGGCTTGAATCCAAAACTCGTGATTGCCGAGGATGGCTCTATCGTGCGCGATGCGCGCGAACGCAACGACCGTAATGCCAATACCGTTCGCCGAGACAGTGAAACCCGCGTCAATGAACCCAGGGCAAGTCGCATCGCTACCATGCGGGTGGATGACGTTCCGGCCGCCGTGCGAAAAACGATCGAGGAACACGCTGCCGGACGCAAGGTCGCGGACATCGATCGCGAAACCTGGAACGGCAAACCTGTTTTCGAAGTCGAATATGATCAAACCGGCCGCAATGAACAGATCTTTGTCTCCGAAGACGGTACCATTGTGAAACAGGAAGGCAAAGTTCGTACGCCAGAGTCCGCCGCCGGCGCCATTAAAGGACCGGTAATCGGCACACGTTTCTCAGACACGCCCGCCGCAGTCCAGGAGACAATCAAACGCGAAGCCAAAGGCGCCGAGATCGCCGACATCGACAAGGAACGTCGCAACGGGCGCGTGCTGTATGAAGTCGAATTCAAAGACCCAGGCCGCAACCGCGAAATTCACATTGCGGAGGACGGCAGCATCGTGCCAGACAATCGGCGTGACACACGCGCCTTGGGCGCGCCTGGATCTGCTCCGCAGACACGGACGGGTACGCGCGGGAACAATCTGACGTTGGACCAGGCGCCTCCCGCGGTGCAGGCGGCGATTCGCGCGAATGGCGACCCGACGACGATCAAAGAGATCGAGCGCGGCGAAAAAGGCGGCCGAACGGTTTACACCGTTGAGTTCGAAAAGGAAGGTCGCAACAAGAAAGTCCAAATCGCTGAAGATGGCAGCGTTTTAAAGGACAATCGCCAATAAAGTAGTCCACAATCACAAAGCCGCGGTCTGGGAAGGCCGCGGCTTTTGCTTTACGCGACTGAATGTGTTACCGCTCTGGCGCGCACATCAAAGAGCGACTAGGGTTCTGTCATGGGTGACGAA
>DATENK010000377.1:0-4224 GCA_035275085.1 Verrucomicrobiia bacterium
GGGCGCTTGCGGCGACATCACGCAGGTGGACAACCTGACGAAATTTCAGAATCCTGCTCCTGAGGAATGGTGGCAGATTGTCGGCGGCCGCATTGGCGCAGAGGCTTACAAGACCCTGCTGTTAATTCGTCGTGGCGCGAACAGAGACATCGCTTTGGACGTACGCAGCAGAACGTGGAACATCAAGCGCCGTGTGCCGGTGGCCGAGAAAGTAAAGCGTGCGCTCGAAATGGTGCAGATGCCGGCCACGCGCGAGAATTCCACGGAGTGGACCTTCGCGAAAGAAACGGTGTTGCTGGACGCGATGGCCAACATGCGTCCCGAAGTGGAAGTGGAAGTGCAGGCGATTCAAGTTGGTCCCGCCGTTTTTGTCTCCAACCCTGCCGAATACTTCGTGCAGTATGGCCTCGATATCAAAAAAGGCAGCAAGTTTCCATTCACCTTTCCCGTAGAACTCGCCAATGGCTGCACGGGTTACGTACCGACGGAAGAAGCGTTCGGGCCGAACGGTGGCGGATATGAAACGCGGCTGACCTCTTACAGCAATCTCGAGATTTCTGCAGGGCGCCAATTCGCGGATACCGGCATAGAACTCGCGAACCAACTGACACCGGGGCCGGTTCCGCAACCGCCGCCGGCGCTGCCCTTCCGGGCGGCCTGGAGCTACGGCAATCTTCCCCCTGAGATTAAGTGATGGCTATAACTGGCTGCCAAATGCGCCGGTGGTCCAGTCCTTGATCTTAGTCATCAGCGGCCTTTTCTTGAAATCCTGGAGCCGGACGAGTTTGGAATTGTTTCGGTCCTGTTCAAAGAACACTACCTGTTCAGCGGCGAATTTCGGGTCGTAGATGTTCAAGTTCGCTTCATCGTTTTGGCGGAAGGAGCGGTCGTCGAAATTCGTAGAGCCGACGGAAACCCAAACATCATCCACGATCATGACCTTGCAGTGATAGCGGCACGGGCCATACTCGTATATCTCGACGCCGGCGTTTAGCAAATCCTGCCAGCGCGAACGGCTGGCGCTACGTACGGCCGGCGCATCCGTCTTCTCGCCGGCCATAATGATTTCCACCTTTACCCCGCGTTTACGCGCCGCAACAAGTGTTTGGATCGCCAGCGAATCAGGCACGAAGTAAGACGCTGCGAGCCGGATGTGTTTGCGGGCCGAGGCGATTGAGAGCAAATACATCAGGCGCACGCTTTCGCTGCCTTCGCCTTTGCTGCTGTGGAAAACCTGCGCGAGCGAGTCGCCCGCCGGTTCGAGCTTCGGAAAATAATCGCTGCCATAGAGCGCCTCGGCGCGCGCTTTGATCCAGTTGTCATTGAACACCGCTTGCATCTGCGCGACGGCGGGACCGCGAATGCGATAATGTGAGTCGCGCCAGTGGTCGGTTCGGTCCGCGTTGCCCAACCACGGATCGGCGATACCGACACCGCCAGTGAACCCGACCTTGCCATCCACCACGAGGAGCTTGCGATGGGTTCGGTTGTTGAGCTTCGATAGATTATACCACCGAGGGGGATGGAAGCGTTCGACCTGCACGCCCGCGCGCCGCATTTCCTCCAAATACGTTTTGTCGATGCGATCGGTGCCGACCCAATCCATCAGTACATGGACCTTCACATTGCTGCGGGCGCGGTCGCAGAGCGTATCGGTAAAGGCCCGGCCGATTTGACCCTCCCAATAGATATACGTTTCGAAAGTGATGGTTTTCTGGGCGGCACGCATCGCTTCCAGCATGGGTGGGAAAATCTGATCGCCATTTTGATACGCAGTGATCTCATTGCCGGAGAGCAGTTGCGGGCCGAGCAAATGTCCCATTGAATCGATGAAAGCAGGCGTGCTGACATCCAAACGTTGATCCAGATGATAACGAATCTGCTTTTCGCCACCTTTAAGGTTGATGCCAATAATCGTGGCCAGAAACGCGCCAATGATCGCCACCGCGGTTGCTGTCACGACTCGGATTTTTTCTCTGCGCGTGCGTTTCATCCCTGGAACGCTTAAAGATCGACCGCCATGTGACATAAAAATATAGGTCATACGCCCCAGTTGCAGCCGATTTTACGCTACTGATTCGTGTTTATTCGTTCCGGTTCGTCCCGTAACATTGACCCATGGCTGAGCGAATGATTTCGGAAGTCCTGAACAAGCCAGATGCAGCACTGGAACTCACGTTGCGGCCTTCGCTATTTTCGGAATTCACCGGCCAGCCAAAGGTCAAGGAACGGCTGGAAATAACTGTTGCGGCGGCCAGGAAACGGGCTGAGGCGATCGATCATATTCTGCTCAGCGGACCGCCGGGATTGGGAAAAACGACGATCGCGCACATTCTGGCGAAGGCGATGGGCGCGAACATCAAGTGCACCAGCGGCCCCACAATTGAGAAGGCGGGCGACCTGGCGGGCTTACTGACGAATCTCGAGGAGGGCGATGTGCTGTTCATCGATGAAATCCATCGCCTTCAGAAAACCATCGAGGAATATCTGTACCCGGCGATGGAGGATTTCAAACTCGATATCATCATTGACCAGGGACCCAACGCGCGCAGCGTGCGGCTGAATCTGCCGCGATTCACCTTGATCGGCGCTACAACGCGCAGCGGATTGCTGACCGCGCCGCTGCTCACACGCTTTCCCATTCGCGAGCGGCTCGATTATTACCATGCCGAAGAGCTGGAAAAGATCGTCGTGCGTTCCGCGCGCTTGCTCGCCATCGACATTGAACCGGCTGGCGCGACGGAAATCGCGCGCCGTAGCCGCGGCACGCCCCGAATCGCGAACAATCTCCTAAGGCGGGTGCGCGATTATGCCGAGGTCCGCGGGGATGGGCGCATCACTTCTGAAATCGCCGACCGCTCACTGGCCATGCTCGAAATCGATCAGAATGGCCTCGATGAAATGGACAAACGCATCCTTGAGGCGGTGATCACCAAATTCGCCGGCGGGCCGGTGGGTGTCAGTTCCCTGGCCGTCGCCGTTGGCGAAGAACCTGACACCCTTGAGGAAGTGTACGAGCCTTACCTCATCATGGAAGGCTACCTCAAACGCACGCCCCAAGGCCGCGTCGCGACCGAACTTAGTTATAAAAAGCTCGGGCTTAAAGTTTCCGGATCCCAGAGCACGCTCTTCTGATTTATGCCGCCATCTCTGAGGCGCGGCGTTTGAACATGCTTGCGGTCATAATCCACAGGAGCAGAAAACCGGCGATCGCGTTCAGCGTGGGTTTGAGCCAGCCGATGTGCTCCGTATTCGCCGCGCGGAATTGAATGGTCATCGGTTTATTGATTTCGGTTTGGAGGACCTGAGTGAAGGAAAGGCGTAATCCGCGGGTAGGAAGGTTTACTCGCAGGGGCTGCACTTTCGCGACGGTAACTTCCTGGGCCTTCTGCAGCGCGTTCCATTGCCGTTCAGCGACTTCGTCATCATACGCGACGAGCTTCGCAGCTTTTTCTTCGAGTTGCTGGACTGGTTGGTCGGCGTGCGCGGCGTTGGCTTTGCGCAAATTATCCACCGTGTAAGCGCGCTGCGCCTGAATCAGGTTGCTGCTCTGCGCGCGATCGAGTTCGCGCTTGAGCACTTCGACCTCCCTGAGCGTTTCGACATCTCCCTCCACAGCGTTATTGAGGGCTTGCTTGAAATCGTCGTTCGCGTCTTTCAGCTTGCCGGTCGAGAGCATGTTCCTTGCACGATCAAGCGAAAGGCGCACGTCGGATTTTCGACCACTGTCGCGCGTTACCTCGCGCCGCTGATATTCGGTGGCGGAATAGACCTGCACTTCCGGCTTGAAGCCGGTCTCGTGTGTCATGGTGCCGGCAAACCTGGAATAATCATAATCGGGGGGAAGAAACACGTCCCAGCGAGCGTTCTTCAGCGGGACATCCAGCCGCGGCGAAGAGAGTTCGACGCCGCCCTTGCCTTTCGGAAAGCGTTCCAGGCCCACGTACGTTAATTCGACCGGCATCGGGACATCCTGCGCGGCTGTTCGGTCGATCGGGAGCAGCAAGCGCGTGCCGCGCTGTGCCGGCCGCACCGGCTGACCGGCTACGAATGCCGACCAGACGCGCGTTTGCGCCGGTAACTCGATTTCGAGATGTTGCAGGCCGTTGTTGCGAATCTTCAGGGCCATCTCCGTCATCATTTGCCCATCATCCGCAACGACTGTTTTCAGGATGACGCTGTCAATTAACGCCTGCAACACGGCCGCCTGGCCGAACCGGCGCA
>DATENK010000378.1:0-4468 GCA_035275085.1 Verrucomicrobiia bacterium
GCTTTCAATGGTTCCATTGGAAGGGCCGAGGCGCGGATAATCGGGTCCGTCGACGGCAACCCGCAAAATTCGTCAACCCGTTGCAAAGAGCGACCGCACTTCAGACAACGATCGCCTTCGGCCGCCGTGACCTCGCCGTGCTTAGGGCAAAATAATCGACTGGAAAGCTGGGACATGGTTTTCCGAAATCCCTCAGGATACAGTTCGCTCGCGCGGGTCCACGCATCACGAAGTTCCTTTACCGCCTCAGCTGCTTCTGCGTGATTGCCGTTCATCGCCGCATTCCGAACGGCGGTGAGCGCGCGTGAGAACTGCAGCAGCGCCGTTCTGACTTCGCTTTGCTTGTCAGGTAATGCCAGTGCAGGACGAGACAACAAAAACTGGATGGCCTTTACAGAGACGTAATTGTATTTAAGCACTCCTTGCAGGTCTCCGGCAGCAACATGCGCCTCCACTTTTTTGACAACGAGCGACAAATTGTAAGCTTCCTCAGCGGCAGCGCCGTCGATAGAAGCTGGACCCGCGTTTTGCGGCAACACGCAGGCGGCCGCGCCGAGCAAAAGCGCGGCCGTTAAAAATCGGGTCAGCATGCCCACAATTCTAAGGTATATATTGGTCACCCCGAATGCGATGAAATTGTAGGGCATCGAGTATGGCGGGGTCTTTGAGGCTCTGGAAATCATCGTTCGCGAGATCAGCGCCGTTGCCGCCAAGGAGTGGAAACGTACGCTTATTTTCACCTGCAGAGTTGGCTCAAGCCTGAGATGATACCCGCCGTGTTGGTGAAACCGCCAGACCAACGGGTGTCCCAGCCGTCATCGATGACAACGGCTCCGATGTTGGATTGTTTTTGGGTGGCGGCGTGGTGGCGCAAGGCTTTGGCCCAAAAACGATCGCAGTGGCCATTGGCGTGAGCCCCAGATTCTTCTTCAGCGACGAAACGGATTTTGCCGGCTGAAGTAACTACTTTCTTGATGCCGCGAAGGTCGGAGCGAAGTTTTGGATCGGGGTCGATACGCAAGGTGCGATCTTCGAATGCGGTGCGCAGAGCAAACGCCATTTCTTCCTTGATGGTCGGATTGAAGGTGATGCCTTCGACTTTCCAGCCGAAGCGCTCCTTCGCGCGTTCGGCGAGTTGCATGCCCAAGCCGGTGGCGTCGATGCAGCAGCGTTTGATCTGTCGAAGCTCGAGGATTTGGAAAAGCTCGTGTTCGATTTCGGAGAAGGTTTTGTCCTGGAGTTCGATCCTCATGCGATCCCAATGGACATCGGCGACCTTTTCGCCGACGTCGATAACGGTGAGGTGGTGTTTGCGGGCGACGTCGACGCCGACGTAGAAGGCGCGGGAATCCGACGGCGGGACGCTGTCGGGAGCGACCGGGACGCTCGCGCTCCCCGAAACCAAGTAAGAGAAGGGACGGAGGCAGCCGGGGGATTCGCAGGAATGGATCATCTCGTATGTGATGAAGGCTGCGTTTTCGTCGGCCGGTATGCAGCAGTATTCCTGGAGCCAACTTTCTTCATCGAGGCATTCGGCGCGAAGACGGGAAAGGAACTGTTCGCGGGATTCGGTGGCACCCCGGTCATCGCAGCGCGATGACCCCACCCCTCTGACCTGGTTGATTTTTTCGACGAGGCCTTGTTCGACGGCATCGTGGATGGTAACGCGGTGATGGCTGAAGCCCATGGGATTGCCCTTCTGCTTTATGGCTACGAGCATTTCGTTAAAGACGGTGTCGATGCCGCGATGGGTGGAGATGATGGCGAGCTGGCCGCCCCAGGTGGTGCAAGGTTTTGCGTAACGAAACAATTCACGCTGGGCCTTACTGACGGCGAATTCGTCCAATTTTATATGGCCGGTCTTGCCCACGAGGGCGTCCGGGTTGGAGCTAACGCAATGGATGGTCCAGCCGCTGGCGAAGCGAAGCGCGTGCGCTTTGATGTCTTTGCCGGGATCGATGACGACCTGCCCGAGGTCTTCAGCGGCCTGGTGCAGGATCTGCGCCCAGCGCTTGCAGTGGTCGAGATAGAGACGTGAGGTGAGCTCATCGCGGGAGGAAACCCAGACGTGATTGCCTGAGGTTTTGCTGGCGGCTTTCTTGACGGAATCAAAGGCGTCGGCGTAGGTGATGCCGATCTGGCGGGATTTCTCGATGATCTTGAGCCGTGAGTGGTCGTTGATCCAGCGGGACTGATAAGGGAGGAAACCGAAACTCATAAGACGGCGGAACATCGAACATCCAACATCGAACTTCCAACTTTGAATGAAAAGGCGGTCGCAGCGCGACGGCGGCTACCCGGGATGAGGAGCGTTAGAGGGATGAAAAATTTCATGCGTTAGATACCGTGAGATGGCGTTAGATAGCGTTAGGGGATTCATTTGAGATTAAACTTGGAGCAGATGCGATCCATGTTTTCGTCGGTCAAGGATTCCTTCGGCGGTTTATTGCGTTGCCGTTCGGCTTTTTCCTGCTGCTCGACGTGATTGCGGAACTTGTCGCGATGCAGGCAGTAGCGATTGAAGTGGGTGAAGGTTTTGAGGAGCTGGATGAATTCCTTGCGATTTTCCTTCACCATGATAGCGAGATCGGCGCCTTCGAGGCGATTGAGGGCCTCGAAGAACTGCAATTGGGCCAAGTGGATGCTGGCGTCGTGAAAGGAGGTGTCCCCTGGCTGGGCTTCTTGAGCGAGATCGTGGAGAAAGTCGCGATGGTCCTGGCGTTCCTGAGCGGAGAGCCAGGCCTGATAGCCGCCTTCCCGCCAGCGGGAAATGTTCATCTCGTTGAAGCCGGGATGGCCCTGCTCTTCGAGCCAGGCGATGACTTTGGTGTAAGAGATGCCGTCGTAGAGCATCTCGTTCACCTGATTGCGAAGTTTACCGGGCAGACGGGCGATTTTGCCTTTCGGAATGTGCATGTGATCAAGCGGTTGAGGGTTGATCGTTGAGCGGGACCGAGGACCGTTTCCGATCGGCCTGACGCTTGAAGTCGAGGCCATCATCGTAACAGCGAAGCAATTCCATTGAGGAAACAAAACGGTTTTCGAGGCGGTCGAGTGCGCGTTCCGGGATGGTATGTTTGAGGGAGAAGGTATCAATGAGCCAATCGAAAGCGATGGAACGGCGCGTGAGATGCAGATTGACCATGAGCCATTGCCAATCGCTGGGATCGAATGGATGGAAGCCAGCGCCGTGGTTGAGCAGACCGCGCCAATGGTTGAGGACTTTCCGAACTTCAGGCGGCGGGCCAAACTCAGCCACGTTTTCCGGATGAACGGCGGCCACGGGATAAACGCGCGTCTTCGGTAGATCGAGCACGCAGGCACGGAAATTATCGAGCAGAGCGCGTTGCTCTGAGATCGTGGTTTTGTCGGTGCCCGGGACGATGCCGGCGACGGTAAGGGTTTCGGGGTCGGTTCGAAGAAGATAGACGTAGCTGCTTCGTTCGCCGTCGATGCGACGCTTAAAGGAGAGGTATCGCAGTGGGTGGGCGAAGTGAGTGGGATAATCGCCGGAGCAGGACCAGCCGCCCGGGAGCTTGCCGCGGGTGGCCTGAAGGAAGGCGCCGCTAAATAGAACTTCGACGCCGATACGGAGGATTGGGCATGGAGAATTGGGGTTCATCATATGGTTTACCTTTCTGTTGAATGTTCATGTTCGTAGTGCGTTTCTTTCAACTTTGCTTTGATTTTTCTAGGTGCCTGAAACAACGGGTTACAAGCTGCTGCTAATACACACCCGTGGCGCACAGTTCGCAAGCAGTCTTCGAAGGTTTAATACACATGTGTATTGATTTTCGCGGCGAGATGGAGTTAAATGAGTTAAACAGTCAGTAATACATAAGAATTCAGCAAGAGTTGAGTATGAGAATATCGCCATTAAATCATCCCGTGGCCGTTTTGCGGACGGAGATTGGGCTTGGGCAGAAAGACTTTGGGCAACTGGTGGGCCGTTCGTGGCGCGCAATTCAATCGGTAGAATTAGGGACGCTGCCGCTGAGCGCGGGTTTGGCGGAGCGGATTTGCGAAGAGACGGGCGTAGGATTCCAGTGGCTGATGAATGGGGACCCGGACGCGCCGATCGTCACGGACGTGGGCCTGCGTTGGAAACGCGAGCTGTACTTTGATGCCCAAGGGAAGAAGCTGCTCCCCGGAACGGGGCTGGGCTCGCATTACGCGAGCGACCTATTCAACCTTGCACTGGCGCAGGTGTGCGCGGCGGCCGTGGCGGCGGCGCAGTCGCCCACGTTACGGACGTATGGTTGGAAGCTGTCGAACGCGATCGACAAGGCCATGGAGGAACTGCCGGAATATGAGAAGTTGAAGCACGCGTTCAACCAGATCCTGGTGGATCACAGCAAGAACATGGGAGCGGGCCGGAAGGCGATGATCGCGGAGGCGGTGAAGATGATTCAGGCGACGAAAGAGCTGCGGCCGAAGCGGGCGAAGAAGAAGGGAGGGCGCTGAAGTG
>DATENK010000379.1:0-10618 GCA_035275085.1 Verrucomicrobiia bacterium
AAAGTGAAATACCACCTCATCGGCGGCCAAAGCTTTTTCGATCGCCGCGAAGTTCGCGATTTTCTGGCGTACTTGAAGCTGTTCTATAACCCTAGTGACGACATCAGCCTTTTACGGATCGCGAACGTCCCCGCCCGTGGGCTGAGCGATAACACGATGCAGGCTCTCCTCTCGGCCAGCCAGGAACGTCATTGCTCTGTGTACGCGGTGATGCGCCACACGGACGTGCTCGCATCTATGATGTCGCGCACCCGCCAGTGCGTGCAGACGTTCACCGAATTCGTAGAACGCATGCGTGCCACATTGGACAGCGAAAACCTTTCGCTCGCGGTATGGGCCGACAAAATGCTTGAAGAGACTGGTTATTTCGACGAATTGCGCCGCGCCGAAAAGGATCCCGAAGCCGCCGGAAGCCGCATCCGGAACCTTAAGGACCTCATGTCTTCGATGGACGGCAATCCACCTGATGTGACGCAACCAGCCGCCCAACGGCTCGAAACGTTCCTCGAAGAAATCACACTCGATACCGAGCGTGAAGAAGAGAAGGAAGCGCGCGGCGACGCCGTCACCCTCATCACCATGCACAGTTGCAAGGGACTTGAATTTCCCCACGTATTTGTCGTTGGCCTTGAAGATGGTCTGTTGCCGCACTCGCGCTCGCAACAGGAAGGCACCATGGACGAAGAGCGTCGCTTGTTTTATGTGGCAATCACGCGCGCGCAGGAATCGCTACGCCTAAGCTACTGCCACAGCCGCACCAAATACGGCCAGCCGCTGCCTTGCCATCCTTCCCGCTTCCTGAAAGAACTCCCGCCGCAGGTCATCATCAATGAAGCCGACGGCCCCGCCACCGCCGCTACCCCCGAACGCAGCAAAAGCTTTTTTTCCGCCCTCCGCGATGTGGTAGGATGAACAATAATTCCCATGCGGCCGCAAATCCAGGAAGTCAGCACGCAACACTCGCCAGAGTCGCTCGCGCAGACACTCCTCGGCGAGCCCGGCCTGGTGCTTCTGCGAAGCCAATTCTTTGATTCTCCACACGCACGCTATTCCTTTCTTGCCGCGCGCCCATTTCTCCAATTCACCGCGTTTGGCGCTCGATGCCGCCTCGGTAACCAGGAACTCTACGGCAATCCTTGGAATTTGCTCGACTCCCTCATCGCCCGCTACGAACTGCTCGATCAACTCGACCTTCCCTTTCCGCTCGGTGGTTGTTTTGGTTATTGGGGCTACGATCTCAAACAATTCGTTGAACCCTGTCTCGCTCAGCACGCCGTCAACGACCTCGAACTGCCAATCATCCACGTCGGGTTCTACGACAGCCTCATCGTCTTCGATCATCACCTCCGCCGCACTTGGATCATCTCCACCGGCCTCACGCCTGACGGCACCCGCGATCCGGCGAGGATCTGCAATGCTCTCCAATTCTGGCAGGACCGCCTCGAGCGAGAAAACTCCGTGTCCTCTATGTCTCCGTGGTTAATCCAGTGTTCTGAGATGAGGTCAACTGTACCCAGAGCGGACTTTGTTCAAAAGGTCTCACGTATCCAGGAATACATCCGCCTCGGTCACATCTACCAGGCCAACCTCTCCCAACGGCTGGCGCTCCGGTCCGGCCTCCAAGGTTGGGATCTCTATCAACGTCTTTCCGCCGTCTCGCCCGCGCCCTTCTCCGCCTATTACGACTGCGGCGATTTCCAGGTCGTGTCCTCGTCACCCGAGTTGTTCCTCCGCCTTAGTGGTAATCACATACAAACACGCCCGATCAAAGGCACTCGACCGCGCTCAGCCGATTCTGTCCGCGATGCGCAGCTCACGTACGAACTGCAAACCAGCGACAAAGAAATTTCCGAGCTGGTGATGATCACCGACCTCTTGCGCAACGATCTCGGCCGCGTTTGCGAGTACGGCTCTGTGCATGTTCCCGACCTGCTGCGTCTCGAACGCTACCCGCAAGTGCAGCATCTCGTCTCCACCGTCGAAGGCCGCTTGCGTCCGGGCATCACACACCTCAGCGCTCTCATGAATTGCTTTCCGGGTGGCAGCATCACGGGCGCACCGAAAATCCGCGCCATGGAAATCATTGACGAACTCGAACCCACCACCCGCGGGCCTTACACCGGCTGCCTCGGTTATCTCGGCTTCAATCGCGAAAGCCAGCTCAGCATTCTCATTCGCACCGCCATCTGCAAAGAGGGCTGGAATTACTTTCACGTTGGTGCTGGCATCGTCGCCGACTCGGATCCCGAAGCCGAATACGAGGAGACTCTCGTCAAGGCCCAAGGTTTTCTCAGCGCTCTTTCAGCGGCTCAACAAGGAACACCCGCGCGCCTCAGACCCGCTCGCGCGCCCGACTAACTCGAACCCATGTCCCCGCCGCACACCCAAATCTTCCGTCTGCACCGCCATCACCGAAAAAACATTGGCGAGATCAAAAACGCGCACCAATCCAGTTTCGCCCTCCTTTACCTCGCGCCCGTTCTCCGGCGATACAATCCACACGCGCGCCCACGAGGGGAAATGGAAAATCCCGTCCGCGCGCGCATACGCCTGCGAACTCAGCTCGCACATCCCATACTCCGTCACGATATCCGACACACCGAGCCTGCTTCGAATCATCGCATGCAACTCCTTGCGCGATACCTCGCGCGACCGCCCTTTATATCCGCCCGTTTCCAACACTCGCGATTCCGCGGGCAGCTTCAACGATCCTACGGCATCGATCACGTTTACAAAATTGAACGCCGTGCCCATCAACCCAATCCTCCCCGTAGCAGCCGACGTAAGGAGGCTCACTCTTTCAAGATTCACACTCCAATCTTCTCGTCCCGCAAACGCCGCGCCAACCGCATTGAACATGTGCACCAAAGACGAATGCGGCGCATGTTCCACCCTCGGCGTCAAGCTGACCAAAGTCATCCGATCGTTCGCGAAATGCTCTTTGAACGGCGCCCACAGCGAAGCCTCATACACGCGCAGCGACTCCGCCGAATGAAAATGCCTGCTGGGCTTCTGCGCGGTTGTCCCGCTCGAGCGAAACTCCTTAATCCGCTCGGCCGCCGGGATCGACGTCATCTCCAATTCCTTGAACGCCGCCGTCGGCACGGCCGGAACCTCATGCCATCGGTGCACTTCTTTCTTGTCGGCACCGAGACGCCGGTAGGCAGCATTATGCTCGCGCTGCAACGAGAACAACTGCAACGCGAGCTCATTGAAGCGCTCGTCGGAGAGCGTCCCTTTCTCGATCACGCCCAACAGTTGCAAAACATATTCCTGAAAGGCCACACTGATACGTAACGCATGCGCACCCGAATCGCCATACTTCTCCTGTGGGTCGCCGTGTCGACTGGCGCGGCTGAAGACTGGACGCAATTCTTGGGGAGGACGCGGAACGGCGTTTATCCAACACGGTTGAACCTCAAATGGCCCAAAGAAGGTCCAACCGTTCTTTGGCAGATGAAGGTCGGCGAGGGCTTCAGCGGGCCCGTCATTGCGGAGGGACGCCTGATCCTGTTTCACCGAATTGACGACACGGAGCGTCTTGATTGTGTCGAGGCGCGCACCGGTAAAGCCGTTTGGCATTACGAATATTCGACCGCCTACCAGGATGATTTCAGCCGCGGCAACGGCCCCCGCGCAACACCAGCTATTGCCGAGGGGCGGGTATTCGCTTTTGGACCGGCGGGAATATTAACCTGTCTCAACTTCACGAATGGCTCGAAACTCTGGTCCCTTGACACTCAAAAGGAATTTCGCACCGACAAAGGCTTCTTCGGCATGGCTTGTTCGCCGCTCGTCGAAGGACGTGTGCTGCTCATGAACATCGGCGGTAAAGGCGCAGACATCGTCGCGTTCGACGTCGCGTCCGGAAAGGTGTTGTGGAAGGCCGGCGATGATGAGGCGAGCTACTCGTCTCCTGTGGCCGTTACAATTAACGGAAAACGCTACGTGCTCTTTCTCACCCGCAAATTCCTCACCGCACTCGATCCATCAACCGGCAAAACCTACTTCAACTTCCCCTGGCAACCCGCTATTCACGCCTCTGTTAGCGCCGCCACGCCGCTCGTGGTTGGCGACCTCGTTTTCATTTCCGCGAGCTACGGAGCGGGCGCGGCTGTCCTAAAGTTCAAAGAATCAGGCCCTGAAAAACTCTGGTCCGGCGACGACATTCTCTCCAATCACTACGCCACGAGCGTACACCACGACGGCTTCCTGTACGGGTTTGACGGCCGCCAGGAGCAAGGCTGCAATTTGCGCTGCGCCGAATTGAAGACCGGCAAGGTCCGCTGGAGCCTCGACCGCTTCGGCGCCGGCACCGTGACTCTTGCAGCTAACGAGCTGCTTGTGCTCACCGAGAAAGGCGAACTGATCGCCGCACCGGCAAACCCCGCCGAATTCAAACCTGTGGTACGCGCTCAGATCCTTCCGTATGGTGTGCGCGCCTATCCCGCCATAGCAGACGGATTGTTTTATGCGCGGAGCAACGAAAAATTGGTCTGCCTGGATCTCAGAAAATCTAACTGAGCCGCATCGGCATGACGACGTAAAGGAATGGCCCCTGAACCTTCAGCACGCCAGGGCTCAATTCGTCGATCAGTTCCAGGTAAACCTCGTCGTTCGGCAAGGCATTCAGCGGATCGATCAAAAACCCTGGATTGAACGCAATCGACAGATCGCGCCCTTTGTAGTTGATCGCCATTGTTTCGCGAGCTTCACCGATATCCGGCGTATTTGCCGTTATCGAGAGACTGTTCTTGCTGAAGCTGAGCTTTACGGAATTCTGCTTGTCCGAAGTCATGATCTCCGCGCGCTTCAATGCATGTAGAAACTCTTCGCGCGCCAACGGGACGCGTTCCTTCGTCTCGGACGGAATCACTTGCCGGTAATTCGGATAGCTCCCCTCGATCAACTTTGTGATCAAACGCACCGAAGACCCCTTCTCGTCCTTCAAATTGAACGCCGCTTGATTGTCCGTATACGTGATGAATAGTTCGCCCTTCTCCTGCAGCAAGCGATTCAGCTCGTTCACGGCCTTTGCCGGAATAATGAATTCGCCCTGGCTCTTTTCCGAAACGTCCACGTCCTCATCCGTAAGGGCCAATCGTCGTCCGTCCGTGGCCACCATCGTCAACTTGTGCTCCTTCAGGCTCAGGAAAATCCCGTTTAGCACATAACGCGATTCATCCATCGAAATCGCAAAGGATGTCTTTTTCAGCATCCCCCTGATCTTCTCCTGTGGCAGTGTAACGCGCTTGTCTTCCTTGAACGTCGGCAGCGGTGGAAATTCCTCCGCTCCAAGGCCGCGGATCTTAAAGAACGACGACCCAGCGCGGATGGAGGTCACATTCTTATCGTCCGTCTCCATCTCAATTTCCGGTGTGCTCAATTCGCGCACAATGCCCACCAGTCGCTTCACAGGCACCGTGGTGGCGCCCGGCTTCTGCACCTTGGCCTCCACCCCGCCAGCAACCGTTACATCGAGGTCCGTGGCCACGAGTTCCAACCGATTACCTTCAGCCCGCAGCAAGACATTAGAAAGAATGGGCAGCGTGGTCCGGGAGCTAACAACATTCTGCACGGCATTCAGCCCGTTCAGGAGTTGCTCTTTGGCAATGGTCAGGTTCATTTCAGGGCCTTAATTATATAGGTACCTTTTTAAAGTACACCAGTAATATTAAGGGTGGTGAATAAAGCAAACAACCTATTGTGTCAAGGTCGTGACAGGCACTTCCAACGAACCTGGCATGCCAACAACCTGCCAGTCCAGAATCAGCAAATGCGCGAACCTCGGCCTGGAGCTAACAAGAGGCCGTTTATCCGCATCTGAACCGCCAGTTGTCGGCGTGTTATTCACTACGGCAAAACACGGACTTTAAAGAATTCGTGAGTGGTCAGGGGTGCGTTGTTTGTGTAATGGGTCGTCGTTTCGAAAGCGTTAATACCGCCGCTGAGCGGCTCAAAGGCAATCGTCGGGTCCGGCGTCGAGTAAACCTGGTATCGTTTCCCGGGGACGCTCTGCCAGGTGAGCTCGCGCGCCCCATTACTGAGGCTCACGACCCGAAGCAGCGACTGCGCATCGCGCGGGTTGGTGCCGGCCAGATACTCCTGGATGTTCGTAAACTGGTCGCCGTCCGGGTCGCCATTCGCGCCATTAATACCGGTTGAATCTGCCGCGTTGAATCCGTATTGGGCTTCCCAGTTGTCCGGTAGTCCGTCACCGTCGCTATCCTGCACGTTCAAGAGGACGACATTCACCAGGCGCTCCGCCTCAAGCGCAAGCCCATCGCCCGTGTAGCGGACTTCGATCAGATGCTGGCCACTTGTCATTCCGGACCAATCGAAGCGCAACTCGTTCTTCCCGTCGCCGGCGGTTTGGTCCTGAAACCGATAGCGATTGGAGCGCGATTGGAACGCCCCATCGATGTAGATCGAGAAGAAATTGGTGTCCGCGGTAAGCGTATCGCTGAAACGTGCCACGATCGTGTAGGACGCATTCTGATCCAACGAGATCGTTTGACCGTCCGAAGATGGAAAAGCGATCGAAAGGGTTTGAGGTGGCGCCGCGGCGTTCACCGTTCGCGTGAGTGTCCGTGTTGTGCCGCTGATTTCTTTCAAGCGAACGGTGATTGTCGCCGTGCCATTGCTGGGGACGGCAAAATAAGTAAACCGAAATTCGCGCGTGCTTCCAGCAGTCGGAGAAACGCGCGCTGCTTTGGCGAATGCGCCTGGGCCGTTGCCATTGTTGAAGCCAGTCGCGGTATCGTCATTGTTTGAATCGCTGTCGACAATGTTGTATTCCACGTCGCTCACGGTTGCATCTGCGCGCACCACCACGCCGTAATCCGTGCTGCGCAAAGTTGCGCCATCGTTCGGCGGAAACATGATTGCCCCGTCTGGCGGCGCGGTATCGTAATAAAACGTCTGCAAGAACGTGTTGTACACACTGGATTTGCCGGAGCGCGGTAGAAACACGCGCGCGCGCAGGATGTGGAAGCCCTCCGGCAGGCCGACGGCAAAGTCATTCGTCGCGAGATCATTGTGAACCCAAATAGGTGGAGTTGCTGGGTTCCAGTTGGTGATCATGAATTCGCCAAGGCCGTAGTATTTCGCCAATGCATAATCGGCAACGGCGTTCGCATTATGCTTAAACAAACCGATTCGGTACTTCACCGTTGTGCCAATCGGCTGCGCGGGAACGGTTGCCCGCCACCAATCGATGGTGCCGTCCGCCGAATCATCACCACCGAACGCTCCCTGGGTGACCTGCGTTGTTCCCCGTGCAACACCGAATGTCCCTTCAGGCGCGGACCCATCAGTCGTGTAATAGACGAAGCAGCGGCTGATACGGAACTCGTATCCGACCTTCACCCAGAGTTGCACCGGATTGGCGGCGGCTGTCGAAGACCGTTGTGTCGTGGCGGGCTGACCGGTGACCGTGATATTCGCAGCCGGATCGTGATAGACCCATTCGGCAGTTTCGGACGAGTAATCGTCACCCACACCGGCACCATTGATCAGATAATTGGTCCCGCTCGGGCCGACCTCGTAAACGTAGGTTTCGGCGCCTTCCGAATAGACGTTGTTCCGGACGGTGTTACGCGCTGCGAATTTTTCAGCACCATACCGAAAGGCCCGAGTGGTGGATTCGTAACCGAGGAACACATCGGTTGCCGTCCCCGGTTTGTTGTCCCGGAGGTCCAGCGCGAGTTGAGTGAACGTATTGGAGGGACCGAGGCCCATCTGGCTGTTCAAGTCGATGCCGCCATCCAGCTTCAACAACGTGCTTTCAGCGGAAGCATCCGCATGGACGAGGAAAGTGATCGGGCCTGAATTGGTCACGATCGGGACACTGATGGCATAGGTATAATTACTTACACTATTCCCACTAACGACATTGCCAGCAAGATCCACGCTGCCGCGCATTTTGAAGGGATACAGTGGGTTAAACCCGGAGTCACCATCAGGGCCGTCACGTCTGCGCAACGCGAGCCTCGGAACCGTCACGCCGTTCTGTCGAATGACGATCGCGTCCGTGTGCGCCACGCGGCTGGGTTCAGGCCATTGGTAACCGTAAACGACATATGAACCGCTGGGGATTTTTAACTCCACGGCCCCGCCGCCCGCCGCGAGTGTCTGCGAGCCGACATAGACCTTGCGGTTCACCGGATTCGCATCGTTCTGTGACGCGATGGCATCATCACGATTGTTGGTGGCTAGCCGGACCAGCAGTTCGGAGCACGCGCGATTCTTCCCGGGCGAATCGGCGAGCTGCCGCAGGTGGGAACCGGGCGCGAAGCTTACGACAAGCCCCTGGCCGCGCGAATTCTCCACGGGGTAACAGGTGGATGGCATTCCGCTGTCGTTCTGCGCCACGCCGTCGTCGAAGTTGATGTCGCCGGGGTTGCCGTAGTTGTCATTCATCGCGAACAAAACCACCGCCTGATCCGCCGACGCGGAGGCCTCGCGATAATCGTAGCGTTCGAACGCAGCCACGTCATTATCGCCCCAACGCGGACGCGTGCCGCCGCGCGCGCATTGGTGGTGCAGCCAGGCAAGGTCTGGCATTTTCGGGTCGCCGAATTCGCCGAGATACGGCGCGTTGGCGTGCCGCGGGAACGGTGTGCCGCCGTTGGAGGGCGATTTGTTATAACCGTCGCTATAAATCAGAGGAATGCCTTCGCGCAGGAAGTAATAGCCATTCTGCAATTCGCGGTGCGCGGCGAAATCGTTGTCGTGGCTTTGGGCATGCATGACCCGGACAGAAGCGGCCAACCCGCCACCATCGCGTTGCTCGAGGCCCGCCAGAGACGCACTGGAATTGCCGAGGACATTATTCAGGTAATCGCGAAGCTGGTTGTCCAGCAGGCGCATCCCGGCATCCACATACTCGCCGAAGCCGGGCGGTTGCCCGAGATGCTCGCCGAAAAGCAGCGCGTCATTGCGCGTCATCTCCGAATCAAAGTTGCTATTGCGGTGGTTCGTGTCTGTAAACCCATGCGCAATATTGAACTGCCGCTGTGCGCCGCCAAGATAGCCCGCGTCGCTCATGTCTTTGTCCGCGCCGGACTGCTGGCCAAAAAAGTAGCTCGGGACATGCTTCACCGCGTCCAGGCGCAAGCCATCGCATTTGGTTTCCTGAAACAGCCAGCGCACCGACCGGATCAAATACGCGCTTACATCGTCGGCGACCGGTACGGGTGGCAGCCCGAAGTAATACTCCGGATTGTTGGGGTGCCGCACGAATACCGGCTTCGGCGCATCGTCCCCTTCGTTCGGCCCGAAATTGGTATTAGGAGTTTCATGTGCGATGTCCACGAGCCCCAATAAGCTCAGGTTCTGGACCTGCCAGACATCGTTGTAATCGCGAATGCTGCTGACGTTCCTAAAGAACCCGCCCGCGATCGTGCGTAAATGGAAATCCCCCGGCACCATGCCGGGATAAATGTTTGTGGGCACGAATTCGTTGTAGCCCGGCACCTCGCTGCCGCGATGGTTCATGATGTTGTCGAAATAAACGCGCAGCCCAAAACGATGCGCGATGCGCACCATTTCCAAGAGCTCGTCCTTCGTGCCGTATTTTGTCCGGATCGTCCCGCGCTGGTTCTTGTCGCCCAAATCGAATGGATCGAACAGATCATACCCGACCGATAGCGAGCCCATTCCTTTGGTCGGCGGTGGCAGCCACAAACTCGTATAGCCCGCCTCGGCAATTTCCGGAATTTTCTCTGTTACCTCCACCCATGTTTGATTGAACAACTGCAGCATCGCTTCGCCGCGGGCGTTAGGAAGCAAAGCCATGATCGCGAGCAGGGCGGCAAAAGCGCGGCAGTTCACAAGGTGGAGTATTTCGACCGATTATCGCAAAGAGCTACCGAAGTTTCAAGTCACCGGTTCGGAGTTCCGCCTTTAGGCGGTCCCGAACCGGCTAGAGGCGGAACTCCAAACAATGCGCTCACAAATCCGGATCATCCCATCCTTTGCCGTAATCGAGAACGGGGTATTTGTGCCAAATTTCCCGGGCTTTGTCGGCTCCGATGCGGTCGAGATATTCGGCAGCGCTGCTGAATGGCCAATCCTGCCACCGTGGCACGTAACCGTGATGAACAGCATTGTTGTGAATGTAGTTCAAAGTAGCCCAACGATGCCGTTCATTGCGCATACTACGTTCAACGCAGCGGTACCAGACCTTGCGGCCTTGTGCCTTTTCTTCTTTGTTCCAGGTAAAAGACGTGCGGCCGTGTAATTTCCCAAGTGCTGACAGCGTCAACGGAAGATCCGCGGTTTCAATAATCGCATGGTAATGATTCGGGAGGACACACCAGCCGTGTATCGAGCCGGAGCTTTCGTTGATGGCGCACATCAACTGATCGCAAAAGGAGCGCAGGCGCTCGGTTGAATACCCGATATAAGCCTGATGTTCGTAACAGGCGGCGGTGATATGATATTGGCCGTTGGTCCCTTCACGATGCTGGGGGCTATGCCACGGGTGTCCGCGGGACCTGCGCCACGCAAGCAGATCAGCTTGTTCCTTCAGCGTCAGTTCGCGCCAGCGATATTTCACCCGCCAACCGTAATAAAAAACCGCCTAAAGGCGGAACTCCAAACGCGAACAGTTCCT
>DATENK010000380.1:0-4747 GCA_035275085.1 Verrucomicrobiia bacterium
GGCTGCGCAGCAATTTCGCGAGGTGCTCGCCCACCATCTGCTTTTGGTCCACGCGCAAATCCAGCGGATGCGGGGGCGGCGGTAATTGGCGCGCGAGGTCGGCGGCAAGCGTCTCCGCCCCTTGCCGGCGCGGCGCGAAGATCAGAATCGGACCGAGGTCGTCAGCCAGCGCCTTTGTCACGAACCGCGGCCAGTATCCGCGCACGCTGGAGGGCACGGCAAAATTCAAGTTATTTGCAAATACCTCATCCAATGGCACCGGACGATGCTCGTGGCGGATCAGCACAGCCTGGCGGCCAAGACGAATGAGCCATTTCACCACGTCTTGGGGATTTGCCACGCTGCCGCTGAGCATCAGCAACTGTGTTTGCGGCGGCGCGAGCGCAATAGCGAGTTCGTAATTCAGTCCACGGTCCGCATCCCCAAGCATTTGATATTCGTCAATCACCAGCAACACCGGGCCGTCTCCGCGGATCAGCCGGTTCTTCTGCGTCTCCAGCGTAGCCACGACTACCGGCGCGTCCAGATTCTCCGCCAGATCGCCGGTGGCTATTCCGACATCCCAGCCGCGTGCGCGCCATTCTGCGAGTTTGTCGTTCGCCAAGGCCCGCGTGGGCACGGTATAAATAGCCTGGCCGCGGTTTTTGCCCTGCTTGGACCAGAGCTCAAAAATAAGTGTCTTGCCCGAGCCAGTCGGAGCCTGGACGACCACGTCCTTGCCGGCGCGCAAAGCGGTTACCGCTTCCTGCTGCCAAAGATCCGGAACGGTGACTTGGTTCAGGGAAGATGCTGCGGCGAGTTGTTCCGCGATACTTGACACTGCCGTAACATACGCGAGCAGGGCACAAGCGTAAAGTAGTCCGACCCGGGAGCACCAAAAACCAGAACTCAGGTTCTGGCGAGAGTAGTTAGATACCGCGTCCAGTTGTCGGCCTGACGGCGGAGACTGAAATTTTCCACGGCAATTTTTCGGCCTTCGCTGCCAAAACGTTGGCGCGCATCGGCGTCATGTACGAAGAACTCGGTGGCTTTGATCAGCCGCTCAGTGTCGGCCGCAGGAACGAGCAGCGCATTGACGCCCTCGCGGCAGATGTCAGTGACGCCCCCAATGTTGAACGCTACAATCGGCAAACCGCAGGCCGCGGCTTCGAGCATCATTTGACCAAAAGCTTCGTCGAGGGATGTGTTGACGAAAATATCGGCGGCCCGGTAAAGCAGCCGCAACTTACGCTGGCTAAAAATCAATCCGAGCCCTTGACCGCCCGCGATTTGATCCGAGTTAGCGCCGCAGACTACACCCAGCGCGCGCTGGCCGAGCCGCTGAAACAAGGTCTGGAGATGAATCCCGCCTTTCCGCGCGTCCTGCAGATTGACAGCGCCGCCGAGAATCACGACGCGGTCGTCGGGTATTCCAAGCCGCCGACGCGCGTCAGCTTTGTCCCCAGGCGAAAAGAGGTCGGTATCAACGCCGTAATGAATTACGTCAACCCGCGCGTCAGGAATCGCGTCGAGCGCAAATCGTCTGGTCCAATCGCTATTGGTGACCAACGGAATGCCGCCTTTGCCAAAGATGCGGCGGCGTTCCAGCCAGGCGTTATGAATGAGTTCAGGCGCCAGCGCCGGATACTGGGGGGCCGTGGGGCAAGTTTCGTTGCAACCCGTCTGGTACATTTTGCACGGCCCGGCGTAGGCACACCGCCCCGTCGCGAAATGGCAGTCGTGCATATACGCGAGCACCTCTGCCCCCGTCGAGCGGAGCGGCTCCAGGAAGGTCACAGGCCAGCGGGCATTGTGAACGTTTCCAACGATGATCACGTCCGGGTGAGCGCCGGCGGCCTCAAGCGCGAGCCGTTGCGCGGCTTGCTCATTCGAGTAAAAGCGCTTGCGGCCCAGTTCGGGCACCGCGTGTGTGCCCAGCCATTCGCCCATGACCCCCGGACGATTGAGTTCAAAGTGTTCCTCCGGCCCCGGCGGCGATGAGCACAGGCCCATCACGCGATCGCCGCGTAAAACAAATGATTGCACCTGTCGCACCGTCGCGATGCCGGCGCCAAACTGAAACCCTAAATCATTTAAAAAAAGGACGCGCAGCGGCGTGCCGCGTTCAAGCTTTTGCGAGAGGTTCATGGCGGTTAGCTGCGGGATCGTGGCGGGCTTTGACTTGCTTGAGCTCAGGCAGATACGGCAGGTCACGGCCGTAGGTCTTCTGCTCCGCATGCACGCGGTAGAGCGCCAGCAGATCCGGGATGTGAACGACCTTCGCCCCCGCCTGGGCCATCCGCACCCAAAGATCGTAGTCGAAACAATAGTAAAGATCCTCCTGGACATGAGCGCCGGCCGATTCCCAGATGCGGCGGCGCCAAAAGACTTCCGGTTGATAAAAGAAGTGGCCCTTGAGCCAGCAGTTTTCCAGGTCGAGCAATTGCGAAAGGGGCAGGGGTACGACTTTCCCAATCGGAAGGGACGAGTGATGAATCCGCGTGAGGCCGCCAGCATCGCCTTCCAAGAGACCACAGCCACCCACCACGATGTCCGCTTCCGGGAAAAGATCGAATGCGCGCGCGACGTGCAGGAGGGCGTCGGGCGCGTATTGGTCGTCGCTGTTCAACCAGGCCATAATCTCGCCGCCGACGCGCGCGAACCCTTTATTGATCGCATCCGCCTGGCCGTTGTCTTTTTGGCTGCAGGAGTAAGCCAGCCGCGGGCGGTAACGGTCCAGGATCGACCGGGTCTCATCGGTCGAGCCGCCGTCCAGGACCAGGTATTCGGAGTTGGGATAATTCTGTCCGAGCACGGATTCGAAAGTATCAGTGATGAAACGCCCCTGGTTGAAGCTAGGCGTGACGATCGAAATTTTCGGCCACGGATTTCCGCCCGGCGTTGAAGCCGCAAGCCGCTGATGCGCCGCCTTCCACGGCGCAAACCGCGGCAGATAATCCGAGCGCGGATCAAGCCAAGCTCTTGGGGGAGCCGCATAGAACACGAAGTCTGGCCCCTGTTCTGTCGGCGAAAACTCGCGGACAACGTTCTTGCCATGGAGAAGCAGTTTTTGATGCGGCCAGAAACGGCCCTTGAGCAATGGCCACAACACTCCTGGATCGTCGCAGTCAATCACGATCCATTCCTGGTGTGCAAATGCCGCGGGGCCGGTGTGACGGAGAATGGGCTTTTCTGGAATCGCAAAGAAGTTCGCAGCAATCGCTTGCGTGAGTTCCTCCGGCGTGAAGCACAACTGGCGTTCCGGTTTGTGGGAAAGCGCTTTATGCAGCAGCCAATTGCGGTGCGTCGTCGAAGTGAAAAACACGGTCTGCACGGCATCGCCGACCATTCGCAGGGTCTTTTTCATCGCTGGCGAACACGGAATCGGGGCAGAGCCATTGTGAGCGGGACCTTTCGGCGCTGGGAACTGAATGTGCCGTCTTCCGGCGCGGCTGATCCAGCGTGAAATTGGTTTCAGGGCGCGGCTGATGTTGTTGGCAACGCGATAACCTGGATTCCGGCGCGCGCGACGAAGGTCGCGGCGCAATCCGCCCAGTTCGGCCTCAAGGGCGGCGTTTCTCTGCTGCAAGGACTTGGCTTCCTCCTCGAGGTCGGCAATCAATTCACCTTGCGCCAACTCGCTCCGTTCATGGGAAACCTTCATCGAGTAAATATTAATTAATTCGTGCCCCGGCAAAGCTTTGAACCCATTATTTTATATCAATGATCCGCAACGCGCGGCCGAGGCGAACCCACCAATGGCGGCGCAATTGTTCGATATCCTTCGCTTCTTTGTCCACATCCGTTTTGGTGCGTAGCAGCAAATGGTAAATCGCCCCGCTTTCACCCGGCATCGCACGCGCCCTCTGTTCCAACCCGAACAACGCGTCGTCGACTTCGATCTCCTTCGGAAACCGGCAACCCATGGCCTTCAATTCACGGACGGTGTCATGATACCCCATGCGTTTGAGCCCCTTTTCGCCGATCAGATTGATCAGGCGCTGCAGATCTTCCGGCGCAAGATGCTGCTTCCATTTATCCACTGATTGGCGGTGTGGGCGCGTGTGGCTAAAAATATTCTTGTCCCCCATCAATTGCTCCTTCATCGCTGAAAACCCCGGGTCCCCGCGGTCATAGTCCTCCAGCCCCGGTTCGTATGACACGCCGAGGAACGCGCACAACTTCTGGAGGGCTTCGGACGCATTCGTCACGATGTCTTCGTACCTAATCTCAAACGTGTTCTTCTGCCCGCGAAAATAGCGCGCGTAATTCCGCAAACCGACCGTCAGATCAAGTGAGTTCGGCGACAACGTTTCACCCACCAATTCGGTCACAGGAACCTGCCATGTGGCCGCGTAGGACGCAGCGACATCGAAGGGATTGCGCTGCAACCAGATTTTCTTTGCGTCCGGGAAAAGCTGGTCGACGAAGGAAAGTACCTGGTAATAGCGTGGGGTTTTGTCGACGAAGATGTGTTTGCGTTGTTGCTGAAGCTTCTGGTTGTACACGCTCAGCGCGAACGCGCGCGCTGCGTGGCTGAATTGCTTTTCCGAGAGCAATTCGCGCAGCGCCACTGTCGCGAGATTTTCATTGGGGGTGCCCATCGCATGCGGTTTGCCGTCGAAAAGGCCATACAGGTTGAGCAGTAACCATGGCTCGTTCGGGCAATAAAGCGCCGAGTGGTTGGCCAGCATCGCACCCAGCAGCGTCGAGCCCGACCGCGGGGTCGATAGCAGGAAAACCAAATTGGCTCCCGTGGGGCTGACCT
>DATENK010000381.1:0-2111 GCA_035275085.1 Verrucomicrobiia bacterium
AAGGGGGAGTTGCGCGAGATTCGCGGCGGAGTGGTGAGTTACATTTTCCAGGAGCCGAGCGCGTCGTTAAACCCGGTTTTTCGCGTGGGCAGCCAAATTCGCGAGGCGCTGAAGTTGCATCGACGCGAATCGGCGAACGACGAGGAAGTAGTCCGGTTGTTGAAATTGGTTGGCATCCCGGCGCCGGATTTGCGGCTGCGCGATTATCCGCACCAGCTTTCGGGCGGGATGCAACAGCGCGTAATGATCGCGATGGCTTTGGCGTCGCAGCCGCAATTACTCGTCGCGGATGAACCCACGACGGCACTGGACGTTACCATTCAGGCGCAGATTATCGATTTGCTCCGCGAACTGAAGGAACAGTTCAAAATGAGCATGCTGCTCATTACACACAATCTGGGGATTGTCGGGGACATTGCCGATCGCGTCGCGGTGATGTATGCCGGACAAATTGTGGAACTGGCCAGCGCGAACGACCTTCTGACTAAGCCCTTGCACCCATACACGCAGGCGCTGATGCGGTCGGTCCCGGAACTCGGACATGAAGGCGAACGCTTGCAGGCCATTCCCGGCACCGTGCCGAATCTCGGCGCCTTTCCGCCGGGGTGCCGTTTTCATCCGCGGTGCCCGAAGGCGCGGCGCGATTGCACGGAACGCATGCCCGAGCTAGTCGAGGTGCTGCCCAACCGCTGGGTCCGTTGTTTTTATTGGGACAAACCGCTGCCTTCGCCACAGGAGGCGCTCAATCCGAACAATCCCGTGTTGCTTCAATCGCGTGAACAATTTGTTAGAAGTTAAGAACCTAAAGGTTCATTTTCCCGTTAAGCAGGGACTGTTCAGCCGCGTCAAGGGCTATGTGAAAGCAGTGGATGACGTAAGCCTCGAATTAAAACCCGGCGAGACGCTGGGCTTGGTGGGCGAAAGCGGCTGCGGGAAAACAACTTTGGGCCGGGCAATTATCCGGCTCATCGAACCGACCGCGGGCTCCGTGCATTTCGAGAGCGAAGACATCACGAAGCTGCAAGGCGCGGAACTGCGCGCGCGCCGTCGTCGCTTTCAAATGATCTTCCAGGACCCGTATGGCTCGTTGAACCCGCGCATGACGGTTGAGCAGATCATCGGCGAGGCCATCGACATCCACAAACTGGCGGAGAGCAAGTCCGGACGCCAAAAGCGCATTGCGGAACTGTTGCAGGCGGTCGGTTTGAACGCCACACACGCACAGCGTTATCCGCACGAATTCAGTGGCGGGCAACGGCAGCGCATCGGCATTGCCCGCGCATTGGCCGTGGAACCGAAATTGATCGTGTGCGACGAACCGGTGAGCGCGCTGGACGTTTCCGTTCAGGCACAAATTATAAATTTATTGCAGGACCTTCAGCAGCAGCGCGGCATCGCGTACCTCTTCATCGCCCATGATCTTGCCGTGGTCGAACACATCAGCCATCGCGTAATGGTTATGTATTTGGGCAGGGTGGTGGAACTCGCCGAAGCCAAGACCATCGTACGCGAACCGCTCCATCCGTACACGCAGGCCCTGCTTTCCGCCGTTCCCGTTGTGGACCCCAAGTCCAAACGTAAACGCATCGTCCTGCCCGGCGATGTCCCCTCCCCCATCAATCCCCCGTCCGGCTGTCCCTTTAATCCCCGTTGTCCCGTCGTTGTAGACCGCTGCCGAACCGACATTCCGCCTCTCCGCGAGATTAGACCCAACCACTGGGTTTCCTGTCATGTGGTGTGAAGTCAGCCACGACCGAAGCCGAGAGCATTTCCATTTGACCACGATTGACAGTGGCGGAAGGTTTGCCTGTAATGTTCGTTTCTTGCGGGCTGAATGAATCACCAAACGCGAGTCTATAATAGCGTGTTCGAGATGATGCCGGATGACGAAAATCCGTCTCCCATGGTGCGCATTAATCAGATGAATCCGGCCGGGGAGTTTCAACTCTTTGCGAAACTGGAATGGTTCAACCCTTTTGGGTCTGTAAAGGACAGGGCCGCGTGGGAGATGTTGTTGGATTTGGAGAAGCGCGGCGAAGTCGGGGCCGGCCGCGGCGTGGTAGAACCTACCTCGGGCAACACGGGGATTAGCCTCGCGGCGATGGCACGGG
>DATENK010000382.1:0-5155 GCA_035275085.1 Verrucomicrobiia bacterium
CGGCGGCTTCAATCCCGGTGGCGGCGGAGGAGGAACCGCAGGCGGCAGTCAGCCCACCGCGGGTTCGCCAGGCGGCCGATCCGGTAACGCGTCTGCGCCTTCGTCATCAAGCAGTTCTTCGGGCGGCGGATCCTCGCCTGCAGGCTCCGGTTCGCGGGGCGGACCTTCGGGCGGCGGTGCGAGTTCCGGTGGCGGGCTATTCTCGCAGGTGGAAAGCGCTTTAGGCTCGCGCGCTCCTGCTCAGCCGGCCATGACCCCGAACTCGCGAGTCCAAACATCGCGAACGATCACACGCACGCAAGAGTTCGTGATGCCTGAAACGATCGCATTGGCAACGAAAAGCAACACCGTCCGCGCACCTGCCATAGCTACGAATAAGCCGCCACCGGAACTGGCAGTCGAACCGCCGGCAGCACCGCCTGAGGAATTCACGCCGCTTTTCGCCGCCTACGTCGAACCCAAGGACGCGACTAATCTTTTGCCGATTTTTCTGATCATGCTCTTGATCGTGCTGACCGTGGAGTTGATGCGCCGTCATCGCCGCCGCCGCAAACGGCGTTGGGTCCCAACGTAAAAAAGTCTAGCCTGCTACTCTTTGAAATCGGTGTTCGGCTGCTTGAGATCGAGGGGCTTGATCCAAATATTGCGGTAACGCACGTCGTGGCCCTCGCATTGTAATTTCAGGCCGCCCGGAGTTTCGGTGATGGTTTTTCCACCCTCGTTGCCGCCATCGATGCCTGAGCGCGCGCCGCCCCAGACCTGGCTGATCGGTACATTGGTGTGCACTTTGATGCCATTGAAGAACATCGTGAGCATCGCTTTCTCGGTGCGCTTGCCTTCTTTGAACCGCGGCGCGCGAAACGTAATATCGTACGCGTTCCATTTGCCGACGCCGTTGTACGCGTGGTAAGGCGATTCGCTTTCATTGATCACGGCACCCAATCCGTGCTTGGTTTTATCGCCATCGAACACCTGGATCTCATATCGATTTTGCAAATACACGCCGCTGTTGCCGCCCTGCTTCATGATCAGGAACTCGACGTGCAGACGACAATCGCCATGCGGCTTTTTCGTCACGATATCCGCAGCGCCGTACTTGCCGCCGGCTGCCGCGGGATCATCGGTCATGAGCACAGTGCCCTTGTCCACTGGGTCATCAACGATTTTCCACTTGATGGGCAGGGATGACTTGAAGCCCGGCCCTTCCCAGTAGGTCCACTTTTCATCGAGCATCTTGCGCGACCCATCGAACAGCATTTCCGCGCCCGGCGGCGGAGCCGCGCCAACGCCGATCGTCGGCGCTGCCGCGATGGTCTGGACGAGGAAGCATAAGGCAGCAAACGCTAGAGCTGTTTTCATGTAGCTATATTGTCGTGAACGCCGCCGCCGCGTAAAGCGATGAAGTTCGGATTGGTTCGGATTGCCTGGATGGGTTCGTCCGGACGAGGTCAGTAGGGCGGGGGGAGGGGGGGAGGGGGCGTCAGAAGGCGTCAGGGCGTCAGAAGCCCTGTAAATATTGGTCGAAATGCGTGTTTTCAAGGCGTCAGGGAGGCGTCAGGTCGCGACCTTGAGCGTCGAGAGGGTGCATTGGTCGCCCTTACCGTTCGGCAATCAACGCGGCAAGTTGTGCTTCGAGATCGTGGTGGGCGTCCATGGTGCGCAAAATTCCTTTGCGATCCAGAAGCCATAGTGACGGGATCATTTGCACACCGTGCTGATAGGCGGCGGGGCTCTTCCAGCTCTGGCCATCGAAGTGTTGAGGCCACGGATCTTTGTGCTTCGCCAAAAAGCGTTTCAGCGCCGCTGAGTCGCTGTCCAGGGAGACGCCGATGATTTCGAGGTCCCTGGGATGATGCTTCTCATACTGTTTGCGGACGTCGGGCAAGGCGGCGACGCAGGGCGGGCACCACGTTGCCCAGAAATCTATAAGCACCACCTTTCCTTTCCACGCGGCGGTGTCGACCCTGGTCCCATCAAGCGCGGTGAATGCCCAACTGAACGGCTGGCCAACCGCTTCCAACTTCCACTTCAAGCCTTTGGCAATTTCCAGCCCGGCTCCCGGCGGCGCGCCTTTCAGGATTTCCTCAACCACCGGTCGCGATGCGTCCCGATCGAGTGTCCCGGCCTGCATGGCCAGTTGCTCCCAGAACTCCGCGCGCTTCGGAAAGGATTTTATCATGAAGCGTGCGCCAGACAATTCCTCGTCGTGCAATACATTGAGGTCGGGTTTTTCTGAATTATAACGCGCGTATGCGACGCGATTGAGCAGCGCCGACGCCAGTTGACTGCGAGTGCGCTCGGACAATGCTGTATCGCGGACCAGTTCATTTGCCGTGCGGCGAAGCCGTTCGATGACGTTGGTATCCTGCGCCATGGCGACATCGCCCGCCAGAATGAGCCGTTCGGCTTCGAGTCTCAGCGCGGCCGGCGCATTGGTATCATCGGGAAAGCGTCGGCGAAATTCCGCCGCCCGATCGGCGGCCGCTAGACGATTCGCCAGCAGTTTGTCTCGCCATTGCGCCCGCTCTTCGCCGGCTAATCGGTGTCCGACAATCGCTCGGGCCTCGTCACTTTCTTTGTAATCCAACCCCGCCCACGCCATGGCGGGCGATTGCGGCTTCTCCCCTAAAACGCGTTCAGCCGCGATCGCCGTCAGAAGAACGAAGGTGCACGATAACCCCAGAGAACTCATGGTGAACATAATAGTGACCCTGATGGCCAATCGAAGTTGTGGCAATACAAATCGAGAGCAGTAAAGACGGACGACACAGAGTCCACGGAGTTCACGAAGCAAGCGCGCGAAACAGGCTGATCACGTGAAAGATCGAACCACGGATATGAGAGATTAGGCTTACGATTAAGATTAGAATTAGGAGGACAACATCAACATGCGGCGTGGGCGGCCGGCGGATGAACTTCCAGCAAGCGCTTGGGAGTGGTTCCGACTTAGATGTCCTCTTTGATGTCCTTTTAGCGCGGCGCGCTTCTCCAACTTGCTTAGAAGAAGACTTTCTTGGGAGCATTTCCGCGCGACGTTCGTCCAATCCTGGGTAAATGAGTTACGCGATCACATGAACGCATGTCGGCTGCTGTGTTGTGCCATCGTATGGCTTTGTTTTGGCGTCCAGGTCACACGGGCCGCTGTTCTCACTGGTAGCTACACCAATCAATTCAATACTCAACCACCGCCGGGCGATTGGGCCACCCTGAACGTCGCCGGATTAGGCACTGACACGTACGATCCGGATTCCGATGTGAATGCGCGCATCACTGCTGCCGCGGTCACAACTCAGACGACTTCGGATTCAGGAAATCCCCCGCTGCAGAATGCGAGCGCGACGTGGAGTTCCAGCGGGCATTATCTTCAAACTCGTCCGACCGGCAACCGGTACACTGCTTTGATGGGGAAATTCATCAACAATACAGGTACGAATTGGCCGCAGATTTCCTTCTCGTACATTCTCACCATCGCCGCGTCTGGTGGCGTGGCAGAAGAGAGCGGTAAAGGCACTCGGGTGTACTACAGCTTTTCAGGGCTGGCCAATACCTGGACGAATATCCCGTCTCTCAACACAGTCGCGTCGAGCGCCGGGTCGAGCAATTACCAGGCAGTCATCAATGCCGTTTGGGTAAATGGAGGAAACTTGTTTGTTCTTTGGGTAGACGATAATGCGGCACCATCAGGAATCGATTCCGCCAATCAGATCGATAACTTTTCGTTGCCGGCGGCTTCCACCGATGCCTTTCTCACCATGCTTGATGAACTTGAAGCTGCTTCCACGCCGGCACTGCGCGGTTTCGACCAGGGCATCACCTCGTTCAACAACATCGGCAATCGCGTGGTCGCCATGGTTGGCTCTGCGGAAACGTGGGATGCTTACGGCACGCCAGAGTTGCGTGCCACAGTGATTGAACGGTGGCGGAGACGCTATGCGCTCGAAGGTGCAGCCATGTTGCGCGGCCTGGTGACGTCAACCGACCTGCCAGGACGAGCCAGTGTGAACGCGGCTAACGTTCTTCTGGAGCGCGGGCTGCCGAACATGCGTAAACCTTTTTTTCTGAACAACGGGCTCCTCTACGAAATGGGTTCCATGGATGGCGCATTCCCCCCGATGGCATTCATGCTCGGCGACCAATCTGGCCTGTGGACACCACCCGTGAAGGCCCTCGACGGGTTTGGATTTGTGGTGCACGAGACGGGTGCGACCAACTGGCAATTGGGAGACTGCACGAAGTTTTCCCACGACTTTGCGAGCGCGACGTTCAAGTTCGAAACCAGCGGATGGAGAGCGGAGCGGCTCGATTTTCCAGCGGCAAGCCGGCCCGGGCTTTTCTCACGTCTGACACTTTCGAACCTGACCGTAAACGCCCGCACAGTCGACCTCGATTTTGTGGCCCGCGTCAATATTCGGCCGGACTGGCGCACGACCCCGCAGAACAACCAGCAGAACACGCTCGATGTAATCGAAGTTGTTGAAGGGCTGGCACGCGCGTCCGACCCAAATTTGGCGCGGAGCCTCGTCGTTGTTGGTGCTGACCGGGCGGCTACCGCCATTAACATCACCGACGCGACTGTTATTATGACGCATCATTTTAACATCCCTGCGGGAGGCAGCGTGACGCTGAACTTTCTAGTACTGGGCGGCTTTCCCCTGGGTGATGCGAGTGCGCTTCAGAGTTTCCGAGATCTCGTCTCACGGTCGGAGGCGGAACTCACTGCCGCGCGCTTGCGAATGAGTGATCGCATTGGAAGCGGGGTGAATTTTTCGTGCAGTGATTCGCGGCTTGCCGAAGCGTTTGTGCTCGCGAAAGCAAATCTTGCGCTACTCACTGCGGATTATCGTCCTAACTTTCCGGATGTGTTTCTCTCGGCTGGTCTGCCGGTGTATCCACGCCTGTTCGCCAACGATTCCTGCATGTCGCTTCCGGGTGGAATGGCGGCAGGCTTCACGAATGAGGCGCGTGGCACTCTCGCATGTCTGGCTGCCCAGGCCCAATCCTTTGGGGCCTTGACACCGCACGAATCAGCGACAGACGCCACACTCATTGGTCAGGCCAACGCTCAGGAAACGCCGCAATTCATCGCCACGTGCGCACGCTATCTTCGCTGGTCGGGCGACCGGAACTTCATCGGCGGTCTCTATCCGCTGCTCAA
>DATENK010000383.1:0-6323 GCA_035275085.1 Verrucomicrobiia bacterium
ACGCGGTATCACCGCGAGGCTTACTCGTTCGTGCGAGACGCCCTGGATCACACCCAGAAGAATATCGTCCGCAACGCCAAGGAAGGCATCCGCCACGTCAGCGGCCAGGAATTGCTCGAGGGCATTCGCACTTATGCCCTGCAGGTCTATGGGCCCATGGCCATGCTCGTCCTCAACGAATGGGGCCTTCAGCGGTGCGAAGATTTCGGGAACATCGTTTTCAATCTGATCGAATCCGGCCTGTTCGCCAAAACCGACACGGACAATCACGAGGATTTCAAAGGCGGCTATCTGTTCGACGAAGCTTTTAAGAAGCCGTTTCTCCCCACGCCCTCCGATCCAAACGGGCGGCAAGCTTCCATCCCTGCCTCCGAGCGCCAGTCTCAATCGGTCGATCCGGCCTGATGCATTTCTTACCTCGGGACATTTGTCGGGGCGGCTCGAGCGAGTTATGTTGCTGACGATAAAGGGTTCATGACCAAAGCCAACCAGGTCTCCGATCCAGGACATGCGCTTGCGCACGGCGCAGTGACCGATTTACCCGCCATCCCGGCGGGTGTGCGCGTCGTGACCCTGGAGAACGGCCTTTCGATCATCATTCGCGAAGACCACAGCGCGCCGGTTGTGTCCGCCCAGGCCTGGTGCAAGGCTGGCAGCATCAACGAGGGCCGCTGGCTTGGCGCCGGGTTGTCCCACGTGCTCGAGCACATGCTCTTCAAGGGCACCTCCACTCGTCCCGGTTCGCGCATCGACCAGGAAGTCCAGGAAGCCGGCGGGTACATGAACGCCTATACTTCTTTCGATCGCACTGTGTATTGGATCAACGTTCCCAACACCGGCGCGAAGGTCGCTATCGATATTCTTTGCGATATCATGCAGCACGCCACGCTGCCCGCCGACGAGTTGGAAAAAGAGAAGCAGGTCATCCTGCGCGAGATGGACATGAACCAGGACGATCCGGGTCAGCGTTCCGCGCGTCGCCTGTTCGAGACTGCTTACACGCGCAGCCCTTACCGGTTCACCATCATTGGCTATCCCGACATTTATAATCAGGTCACGCGAGAAGATGTTTTCACCTACTACAAGGAAAAGTACGTCGCTAACAACGTCTTCTTTGTTGTCGTGGGCGACATGAACGCGCAGGAGGTCGAGGACCAGATCCGCACCGCTTACGCCAACGCGAAACTGCACGCGCTGCCACCGGTCGTGCTGCCGGAAGAACCGAAACAAATCGCCCCGCGCGAAGTGATTGAAGAAGCGCCTATCGAGCTGGCGCATTTCCATTATAGCTGGCACATCCCGGAGCTTCGGCATCCGGACATCCCGTTGCTGGACGTGCTGGCGACGATTCTTGGCAACGGCCGCAGCTCGCGGCTCTTCCAGGAAGTGCGCGATCGCCGCGGCCTGGTGAGTTCGATCGACGCGTGGACCTACACGCCTGGCAGTCCCGGGTTGTTCGGCGTCAGCGGACTTACCGACACCGACAAATTCCAAATGGCGCAATCGGCCATTCTTACAGAAATGGAGCGCATCAAGAGCGTGCCGGTCACTCTGGCGGAACTTTCCAAAGCGGTGAAGCAGTTCACCGCGGCGACGTTGTCCAACCGCAAAACCATGCAGGGCCAGGCGCAGGACCTCGGGTTCGGTTGGATGGCCGCGAACGATCTCAATTTCTCCGCCCGTTACCTCGAAGCCGTCAAGCGCGCCACGCCCAGCGATTTGCAGCGCGTGGCTTGTGAATACTTCACCGCGGAGAATCGCACCAACTATGCGCTCGTCCCGCCCGGCGCCGCGCCGCGCGCCGTTCACACTGTCGAAGAGGTTGTCGAGAACGCGATCGAAAAACACGTGTTGCCGAATGGCCTCATCGTGCTCCTCAAAGAGGATCATCGACTGCCCTTTGTGGAAATCCGCACCGCGTTGAGAGGCGGTGTGCTGGCGGAGAGCCTCGAGAACAATGGCGCGAGTCTGCTGATGGCCAAACTCCTCCTGAAGGGCACGCGCACGCGCAACGCGGACGAAATCGCGCGCGAAATCGAATCTCTCGGTGGGCATATCGATACGTTCGGCGGCAACAACAGCTTTGGCGTCACGGCTGAAGTCCTGAGCAGTGACTTCGAGATCGGCCTCGAAATGGTCGCCGACGTCCTGCTCGAACCCACTTTCCCGGCGGAACACGTCGAGCGCGAACGGCAGATTCAACTCGCGCAAATCCGCGCGCAAAGGGATGATTTGCTCGCCACGGCTTTTCGCATGATGCGCCGCGGCATGTTTGGCGACCGCGGGTATGGCCTCAATGCGCAAGGCACAGAGAACAGTATTTCCGCGATAACGATCGACACCATCCACAAGTTCCATCAGCGGCTCACACGCCCCAATAATTCCGTGCTCGCCATTTATGGTGACATCCGATCCGACGAGGCATTGGAAGCCGTGCAGAAGCATTTCGGCGCGTGGCCGAGAGGGCCCGAGGTAGCGCGAGGCGTCCTTGCCGAACCGCTCAGTAACGGTCCGAAACATGTCCTCGAGCCGCGCGATAAGAAACAAGCGGTAATGAGCCTTGGCTTTCCCGGATTGGCTATGCATGACCCGGAGCGTTATGCGCTCGAATTAGTCCAGGAAGCGTGCAGCGACCTGGGTTCGCGCATGTTCATGCGCATCCGCGACAATCTTGGTCTCGCCTATTACGTCGGCGCGCAGAACTTCCTCGGTCTGGGCACGGGTTATTTCGCTTTTTACGTCGGTACCGAACCTTCGAAAGTCGCGCTCGTCGAAAGTGAGATGCTCAAGGAAACCGAGCTGTTGCGCACGTCGGGTCTTACCACCGAAGAACTCGCCCGCGCGAAAGCGAAAGTCATCGGCCAAAAGAAAATTGCCCGCCAGGACCTCGGCCATCTCGCGATGACCACCGCGCTCGACGAACTTTACGGGATCGGTTATGAGCACATCGACCGCGAAGACGCGCTCTACGAAGCGGTCACCCTCGAACAAACTCGCGCCGTCGCTCAGCGCTGCCTCGATCCAAAGGCAATTGTCGTCGCCACGGTGCGGCCCGAGTAGCCTCATCTTACTCTTACTCGTAATCCTAATCCCGTTCGGAGTTCCGGCTTCAGCCGGTCCCGTGTTTTCCCCATTCAACGTTGCGCGTTGAGCGTCCGATGCATCGGATGTTCGATGTTGGATGTTCAGTTCCCAAATGACCGCCGATTGTCCTTGACGGCGTCCCTTTCTGGGGCTCAGACTTTCGGCGTAAGTTGAAAGAAAGGGAATTTTATGGGTCGTCCTTCTATCACTCTCATCCCGCTGGTCCTGCTGACGATCACCACTGCCGCCTCCGCGCAGGTTGTCGCCTTCCAGGATAACTTCGAGAGCGGCAATCTCAGTCTTTGGACCTCAAAAACTGTCCCCCACCAAGGCCGCATCGTCCCTGACCCTCTTGATTCCGGGAACCATGTCCTGACTTTCACGGGAGTTAACAGCGCCGGCGACATTTTCAGCGCGCCTCCCATTCCGGTGAGCGCCCCTCCGGCCCGTTACATCTTGTCCTTCGATTTCCTTGCTCTTTCTTCAGGCGGCACGCCTTCGGAGTACGGCGGCTTTGCGGGTATCACCACGGATCCCGCCGGTTTCCAACCTCATTACTGGATTGCGGGCACATACGGCCCGGCCCTCAACGTGCCCTCCTCGGTAGCCACGATTCTTTCCACGAACGGCCAATGGCGCCATTATGAAATCGATTTCACCGACATCATTCGCGCCGGCGCGATCACCCAGTTTCAGGTGATGCTAGAAGATTGGTACGACCGCGGCAGTGTCCCGGGTGATGTCTTCTTCGACAATGTCAAGGTCCTCATCACTCCGTTCTCGATCAATCAACTCAATGATCTCATCGCGGAAGTCGAAAATTCCGCCCTTTCCTCGCGCCAGGTCCGGCCGCTCCTCGCTACGCTCCATGCGGCTGCTGCCTCCGCTGAGCGCGGCGACTTCAATACTGCCCTCAATCAACTCCGCGCCTTCCAACAGAAAGTCCAGGCCCAAATCAGCCGAATCGATCCAGAACTGGCCAGCACCTTGATCCAAAGCGCGCAGGATATCATCGACGGTGGAACCATCTATGATTTAAGCCGCGATTTCTCGATACGGTCCAATCCGTCCGGGGCGTGGACGTATGGCTATACAACGAATCTGGGAACCGCACTGATCCCGTTTAGATTGGCTAAATACAATTACGATCAGAACCGCGTTCCTGTCGAAGTCTGGGCGATTAACAGTTGGGAAGTTCCCGCCGTCCAACGCAACAACACCTCTCAAACTGTCATCTCCGATGGCGGTCAGGGTGTCTATCCCCCGGGAACCGTTTGGTTCTATCCTGGCCCGTCTACCATCGATGGCAGCGCTGCCTACTCGGAAGCCATTGCCAAACAAGCCAACTTCGGTGTGCTGCGTTTCACCGCTCCGAAGGGTGGCACTTACGCTCTGGCCACCGCCCTCCGCAGCGCCTACACCGGCCCGATTTCCGGTGACACCGACTTCCATGTGCTGCTCAATAATCGCGAACTCTTTGGCCAGTTTCTGCCGGCCCAGGGCAGGACCGTTTACAATACCCGACTCAGATTGCTTCCAGGCGATACCGTCGATTTCGTTATCGGCCGGGGTCGTGATAACAGCTATCACGGCTCAGGGCTTATCATCGATGCCACTCTGCGCTCGGGCCAATAGTCGGTCAAAGGCGGCATCTGAATTTGCCTCGCTTCGGAGTTCCGGCTTTTAGCCGTTAAAAGGTTACAGCGGATGGTTGGTGGGGTGCCATCTCGCGGAGCCGGGGGGCGGCACACCCCCGGAACAAAGTTAACAAGTTAACATTTGGCGTTTTGAGGGCGTTTTCCTAAGGAAAACGAAAGAATTAAAGTTAACAGGAAAGTTAACTGTTAACTTTGAAAGTTAACAAAATGGTCGGAGGTCGGAAGGGTGATCTTGTCGCGGGTTTTTGCGGAGGAACCGGCGTCCTGGCTGCGATTCTAACAGGAAGATCGCGAAGGGGCGCAAAGAGTGAGATTTCTGACCCGCGAATGAACGCGAATGGACGCGAATAAGACTTGGGCGACGATCTAACATTTTGGATTTTAGGTTTTGGATTGGCGGGGGGCGGGGGAAGGCTGGAAGTTCGGGCCGTATTTTGGACTTTTCATTTTGGGCGGCGGTCTTCATTCTTGATTTCGAGCTCACTTTGGAGACCTAGAAGGGAGTTCGTAAAGCGAGCCAGGAATTCCGTTGTTTGTGACCGAAGCGGATACATGCCGTAAGTATTTTGTGCCGAAGCTTTTGGCTGCGGGTTGGGACAACGAGCACCATGAACCTACAAACTAACCTTGCCGGCCGTCTGCGGAATACCCCGCTGCCGCTTTCAAATGCCCTGATGCCACTCTTTGAAGCGGTCGTGAATTCAATCCATGCAATTGAGGAGGCAGGCCAAAGTACTTCGGATGGAAAGATTGACGTCGCGATACTGCGGAAGCAGGGACAGGAAGAAATGCAGTTTGAGGAATTTAAGAAAAGGGGGGGACCAGACGCACTTCAGGACATCATCGGGTTTATAGTTACTGATACAGGTATTGGCTTCACGGATGAGAACTTTGAATCTTTCAAAACCCTGGATTCCGAACACAAGATTTCAAAAGGCGGCCGCGGTATTGGCCGCCTTCTGTGGCTCAAAGCATTCAAACGCGTGCATATTGACAGCGTCTACGAAGATCACGATGCGAAACTCATGCGACGAACATTCACGTTTGATGCATCTGGTGTGTACAACGAAAACCTTTGCCCCGCTGATGCTGGTGCCGCACGCAAGACCGTCGTACGTCTTGACGATTTTAACGCAAGGTACCGACAATATGCGTTGAAGACACCTGAGCCCATAGCAAATAGCATTCTCGAGCACTGCCTTTGGTATTACATACGAAAGGGCAGCGCGCCGACGGTTTCTGTGCTAGACGATGGGCAAGTGTTCTCACTCAGTGATATTTTCGATCATCACATGCATTCGTCTGCGGTACCGGAAACTCTGACACTCAAGGGTTGTCAGTTCGACGTAGTCCATGTGAAGTTGCGGTCGAACTCGCTCGCAACGCATGCCCTTGCGCTCTGTGCTGATATAAAAAGAACTGCAACGCTTTCGTTGAGGTAATTAGGGATATCTGGGTAGATCGTGACCCCTGTGATATGGTTTTGGCAAGTACGCGTGATGGGCGAGAGAGAGGTTGAGAGGTTTCCAATTCAAGAGAGCACCGGCGAGTGAGGGAGCTTGGATTTGGAGGATCTGCAAG
>DATENK010000384.1:0-5784 GCA_035275085.1 Verrucomicrobiia bacterium
TGCCTTAGACAAGCTTCGGCAGCGGCTGCGTCCTTTATATGACGAGATCAAATGAATGATTTTGAAAATGAGTTGAAGAAGCAGCCGATCCGGCGGGTGCCGGAGCATTGGAGGACCCAGATACTGCGAGAGGCTGGCTCGCGCGGACGCTCGTCCTCCCATGATCAGCCCTGGTGGGCGGCGTTGTTGTGGCCATCCCCAAAAGCGTGGGCGACGCTCGTGGCGGCATGGATGGTGATTATCGGCTTCAGTGTGGCGACACGCGAATCGAGCGCGCCTGAAGAGAAGCAGCAGACCACTCAGATTCGAATGGCTATGGAGGAGAAGCGACGTCTTCGGATCGATATCGAGGAAGCATCGCTGCGTCTGGAGCAGCAGCCTAAACCGCGCAGCGAGGGGATGCATGATAACCGATCAGCCTGATACGCGCGAGACGCGGTCACGCCGCCTACAGAGGCTTGGTGTCGTGTTTTTTGTGCTCGCTCTCCTGGCGACGCTATGTGGGGCCTATCATTTGATCGAGAATTGGCAAGGAAAGAAAAAATGGGAGGTATACAAGCGCCAGCTTGTTGCCCAGGGCGTGAAGCTGGATCTAGCGTCCTTTATTCCGCCTCCGATTCCTGACGAGGATAATTTCGCGGCATCGCCGTTTTTCGCTGAAGTGCTTCCCGGGCCGCTGCCGACGAACTGGAATCGTTGGCCCAAGCTGATCAATGGGCTTCGGCCTCAAACGAACGCGGAGAAAAGGAATGAGAGGCATCTCACCGATTTGGTCGCCTATCAGGTGGCCTTGCGCGCATACAACCGGCAGGACACGAACAGTGTCAGTGGCAATCGCGCGGAGGCCGCAAAGGAGTTAATAGCGGCGATGAAGATTTATGAGCCGCCGCGACAGGAATTGATCGCCGCGAGCGCCCGTCCCCGAGCGCGCTACAATATTAAATATGACTTGGATAATCCGTGGGGAATCCTGGTGCCGCATTTGGGAGTTATCAAGCAAGTGTGCCAGGATTTGAGCTTCAAGGCATGCGCGGAGCTGGCCCTGCGGAACAATGAACAGGCGATGGAAGATGTCCGTCTCATGGCGCGGCTTACCCATTCATTAGATACCGAGCTCTTCCTGATCACTTACATGGTGAAGGTCGCTTGTTTGCAGCTTTTGGTGCAGCCAATCTGGGAAGGTCTAGCCGACGGACAGTGGTCCGTCGCCCAATTGGAGGAACTGCAGGGGATCATGTCTGAATTCAATCTTGTAGGTGACCTGGTGGTCCCCCTGGGCATGGAACAGGCAGCCGGAGTGCTCACGGGCGACATTTTGCTAAAGCATAAAAAGAAGGCAGAGCTCTTCAACGCATTATTTAATGGCGGCACGAGATCGCCTTTCGCCAGTCTATCTGTCTCGATGGTGCCGCGGGGCTGGTTTTATCTAGAGCAGTACAATTGTGCGCGTTTGTTTCAACAGTTCATCTGGCCAGGCTTTGACCCGACGAACCGCATCATCGAACCTCAGGTGAGTGATCAAAATGCCGCGAAACTGAACAAGCTCTTAACTGAGACGAAACATCCGATCTTCAATCACCTCTTCTTCGCCACGCAATTGTTGCCCGCCGTCGACAAGGCACAGCGGCGGGCGGCGCAGGCCCAAACGGCGGCGCACGAGGTGACGATTGCGTGCGCCCTGGAACGGTATCGGCGCAAACATGGCGATTATCCCGGCCACCTCGACGCGCTCACGCCCGAGTTCATGAAGGTCGTGCCACACGATGTGATCGGCGGAAAGCCGATGCATTATAAGGCGGGCAAACCGTTCGTGCTTTACTCCGTCGGTTGGGACACGAAAGACAACGGCGGGGCATCTGGCAGAATGCTTTGGGACGACCGCGGCGATTGGGTTTGGACGTATCCGCAATAAGATTATCCGTGTAATCCGCGAAATCCGCGTTAAACCTTTCGGGGTAATGAAAGCGGTTCGGCTGACTGCGCATGGCGCGCCGGGAAAACTGGAATTTGGTGACGTCCCTGAGCCCCAACCCGGCCGGGAAGAGGTGCAGGTTCGGGTCAAAGCATGCGGGCTGAATCATCTGGATCTTTGGATGGAAAAAGGAGAGCTGCCCATTCGGATCGACTTGCCGCGCATTCAAGGGTGCGAAATCGCGGGAGAAGTCTCTGAAGTGGGTCCCGAGGTTTCAGGTTGGAAAAGCGGTGATCGCGTTGCGGTGCAGTCCAACATCTTCTGCGGCAAGTGCGAGTATTGCACACGGGGAGAGGAGTCGATGTGCCTGGCGAACATCATGCTGGGCGTGCAAATCGACGGCGGATTTGCGGAAAAGGTTGTCGTACCCGAGCGCGCCCTGGCGAAGTTGCCCGATAACGTCGATTTCCAGACTTCGGCGGCGTTGACGCTGGCGGGGAGCACAGCGATGCACATGCTCATGGATCGTACGCAGGTGCGCCGGGGTGATTGGGTCCTTGTGATTGCAGGTGCAAGCGGTGTGGGCTCAGCGGCGATCCAGATTGCACGTCAAACAGGGGCGCGAGTAATTAGCACCGGATCAAGCAAACAGAAACAAGATTTGGCGGCAAAACTCGGCGCGGAAGCGGTCCTGGACTCGAACGACGCAAACTGGGCGGCGGAAGTCCGGAAGCTGACGCAAAAGCGGGGTGTGGATGTGGTCATCGAACACGTGGGAGGGCAAATGTTGACGAATGCGCTTTCCTGTCTCGCGCGGGGCGGTACGGTAGTGACGTGCGGCGCGACTGCAGGAGCGAACATCTCATTGGACATATGGCCGCTATTCGTGAAGCAGCAGCGCCTTGTCGGCAGTTACGGTCGCAATCGGGCTGACTTTGTCAAAACTCTCGAATGGGCAGCTTCGGGAAAATTAAGGCCGGTGATCCACACGGTTCTGCCGCTGGAGGGAACGCGTGATGCCTTTGCACTCATGCGCGAGCGCAAGGTTCTTGGAAAAGTCATCGTTGTCCCGGGTTAAGACATCAGGCCGCCGGTTGCAATTCGATGCAGAAGCGGCTTCCTTTCCCGACTTCCGATTCGACGCGGATGCGGCCGCCCATGCGTTCGATGCCTTTGCGGACGATAGCCAGGCCAATACCCGTGCCGGGATAAACATCCTGCTGGTGAAGGCGCTCGAAAACCTCAAAGATTCGATCCTGGTATTCGCATGGAATGCCAATCCCATTGTCCTCGACACAAAGCAGCACGTTGCCGCGATCGATCTCGGCGCGGATTACCACGCGCGGTTGGACCTTGGCCGGCACAAACTTAAGCGCGTTGCTGAGAAGATTTTCGAGCACTTGCACGAGCAGCACCTCCACTCCCAGAATTTCAATGTTGTCGACATGTACCTCCACCAGGCCCCTTTTCTCGTCGATGTCAGTTTGCCGCTGGCTGATGACCTGGCGGACGATGCGATCCAGTTTAATGGGAAGCAATCGCACTTCGGCACTGGCTACTTTGCTGTAGTCGAGGAGATCTTGAACAAGCCGGTCCATTTGAGCCGCGCCCCGCTTGATCCGTTGGAGGTGAGAATGAGCGGGGGCCGAGGCTGACTGGCCCAGTTCTTCTCCCAGAAAAGCTGCGAAGCCCTGGATCGCCCGCAGAGGGGCCCGCAGATCATGCGCAGCGGTGTGCGCAAAGGCTTGCAACTCCGCCTTGCTGGCCATGAGTGCGCGGTCTTTCCGTTTAAGGTCGGCCGTTCGCTCCGCGAGTTTTTTCTCGAGTGCACCGTTCACTGCCTGAAGCTTCCGGTTGGCAGCCTCGAGTTCATCCACTTTACGCTGCAGCTTCTCTGCGACGGGAACGCTGCCTTCTCCGCTCGCGGATGCGCGAGGCTCCGGCGATCGCCAATGTGCGGGTTCAGAGCTCATGGCTCTCTTTTTTAAGGCGGCGCGAGCGTGTGTTCGTTATGCAGCGTCTCGGCGCGTTGATTCAACACGATCCAGTAGTTCTTCAAAGACTCGGACATGTTTTGCAATTCTTCAAACCCGTGTGGCTTCACCAGGTAGGAACTAGCGCCGAGATCGTAGGCGCGATTGATATCGGGGTTGCGGTCGGAGCCGGTCAGCATTACCACAGGAATGCGTCTGAGGTAGGGCTGTGCCTTGATCCAAGTCAGCAGATCGAAGCCGTTCATCGCCGGCATTTTAATGTCCGCGAGGATGATAACCGGAAGAGGGTGCGCCACGCGATCCGCGAATTCCCGATCACCCTGAAGATAAGCTCTGGCTTCGGCGCCATCGCGCGCCCACTGAAGACGCGCGCGGATATCCGCTTGTGCAAAGGCGCGCGCCAGAAGGATAAAATCTTCCTCAATGTCTTCGGCCACCAAAACCACAGCTTCCGCCATATCCTGTAAAAGCCTAACAAACCTCCAAAGGGACTGGGTAGGTAGGATGATTGCGTAACATTCGCAAATATTCCACCAATGCGAATGCTCGACCGGCATGCCTTGGAATGTGAGCTTCGCGCCGCCGTGGCCTCGAGTTGTTCGTTGCGCGAGATGGCTAAGTCCGGCGTGAACGCAATAAGTGACGCCAGATCACTCCACTTCCAGCACGTGCCCTGCCCCGTTGCGGGTGAGCTTTATCCCTCGCACGTGCTGCACCATATTATGAAAATCCTCGAACTTGAGGGGCTTCGTGAGAAAGGAATGCGCGCCCATTTGATAGGCCATTTTGAACACGGTGACATCGGAGCCGGTCAGAACTACCACTGCCAACGGCTTTTGCCCTTTGTTGGTTTGCAACCAGCGCAATAGATCGAAGCCGGAACCATCAGGCAGATGCACGTCGAGCAGCAAAAGCGTGGGAAAAGGAAAGCTCTGCCGATCTGAAAAGCGGCCATCGCCGTTTAAATATTCGATCCCCTCCTGGATGCGGTTCACGACTTGCACCGGATTCAAAATGCGGGAGCGTCGGAACATCAACTTCAACAGGGCTGCGTCATTCTCGCTGTCGTCGACAACAAGAATCGTGTGGGCGGCAAAAGGGGGCGGGCTTTGGGACGCTAGCTCGCTTTCACCCGATCTTCCACATGTTGTCGCGGCATTCAAAAACCTCGAAACATTACGGTCCATGGTTGACCTCCGGGCAGTAGGATAATCCCTACTCAAAGACGTGCGGCACGAACCGGCTTAAATTGGTCGTAATCAATGAGCGATCTTCGCGAATGCCAAGTCCCGCCGCTTGATGGTCAATGATCCACAAACCAAGAACAGGATAGTTGCCTTCAAACGCGGGCAGCGTGGCGGGCTCCTGGAAAATGCATTCGCCCTCACCGTAGTCACCGCTGGTTTCCTGCATCACCGTACCCGCTTGCACCCATCGGATATTGGCGCCTTCGCGGCTGAGCTTCGGCTTGCAGACGTACGGATCGCCGAACGGTTCAGGCGAATCGAAGGCGGGCAGCAGGTTCGGATGTCCCGAAAACAGTTCCCATAAAATTGGAAGAATTCCTTTGTTGCTGAGCAGCATCTTCCAGGCTGGCTCGATCCATCGGCAAGGCTCCCTGGGAAGCATTTCGGCGAATTCCTCTTCCCACATCCATTCCCAGGGATAAAGCTTGAAGCAGGCGGCGATCTTTTGATTTTCCAGGTCGACGAACGCGGCCCGCTGTTCGTTCCAGCCAATATCTTCGATTGTGAGCCGTTTGGTAACCACACCAGCCTGATGGCACGTATCCTGCAAATAATTTACTGTTTGTTCATCTTCGGGGTGGTCTTTGACGGCGGCGAAGTGGATGCGTTCATCCGCGACCGCTTTCCAGGC
>DATENK010000385.1:0-3161 GCA_035275085.1 Verrucomicrobiia bacterium
GCGCGGCGGTTTGCCTTCCAAACGTACGCGGCCGCAAAGTTCGGTTTGCAGGACCTCGCCGCCAGGGCGGACCACGATGTCTAACGGCGTTCGGGCGACCGGGTTTACTAACGTTGTCTGGGCTAGTGGCGGAGGAATCGCGTGGGGCTCTGAGGTTGGCGCGCGAACAGCAGATTGAGTGACCACTCGAGCGTCGGGTTGCGGAACTGCCGAGACTGGTAAAGAGCGCGGCGCCGGAGTGGTCCGAACAACCGCCGGCTTTTCGGGGGGCGCCTCCGCGGGCGCGGGAACTGGTTCAATGATTGCGGCCGCTGACTTAAGATTGGGCTGTGGTTTCGGACGATTCTGCGCGATCAGCACAATCAGGCAAAGCAGGATTAAAGTCAGCACCCCCAGGATGAGTTTTTGGATGAGCGGCGTGTTTTCAGTTCCCATAAGCGATGACGATCAAACACTCGTTGGACGAATTAGTTGTTCACCCTATTTGCTGTATTATGCGCCGCGGGTGACTGTCAGCACAAGGAGGGAAAATGAAGTTACCTATTGTTGTTACATCTATGTCCGCGCTCATTCTAGTCGGATGCGCGCATCACCAACGTAATGATTCGATGAGCACGGGCGCCGGCGGGCCGGTTTCGGTGTCTCAATCCGGCCAATCCAGCTCTTATTTGGGCGATCAGGAACAAACATTCCTGAAGGAAGCCGCACAAGGCGGATTGGCGGAAGTTCAAATGGGCCGCCTGGGCGCGCAGAAGGGCCAGAGCCAGGAAGTCCGGCAGCTTGGGCAGAAGCTGGTGCAGGACCACAGCAAGGCGAACCAGGAACTCAAGCTTCTCGCCGCGCAAAAGAGCATCACTTTGCCGACCGACATTCCGACCGAGCATCAATCCATGCTGTCGCATCTGAAGAGCCTGGAGGGCGCCGAGTTCGATCAAGCGTTCAAGAAGCACGCGGTGGAAGACCATCAAAAGGACATCCAGAAATTCCAGACCGCATCACAGACTGCGACCGACTCAGACATTAAGGCCTTCGCGCAGAAGACGCTGCCTGTGCTGCAGCAGCACCTGAAGATGGCGCAGGACATCAAAGGTGAACAGACGAGCACAGGTTCGCCGACGACCGACACGTCGACATCGACCGGCACGCCGAGCGATTCAGGCAAATCACAGTCGCAACCGTAATTACATTTGATCAACGGTCTCGATGCCAAGGACATCGAGACCTTGCTTTAACACGCGCCCGGTCAAATCCGCCAGCGCCAAGCGCGATTCGCGGATACCGGGCGCTGCTTTTAGTACCGGACACGCTTCGTAAAACGCGGTGAAATGGCCGGCGAGTTCATAGAGATAATTGCAGAGGAAATTTGGCCGATATTCTTCCGCAACGGCTTCGAGCACCAAATTGACATGGAGCAGGTGTTTGGCGAGCGCGAGTTCGGCAGGCTCCGTGAGTTTGATCGTACTCCGCACTTCACCGACCTCGCCTTTGCGGAAAATGCTGCGGATGCGGGTGTAAGCATATTGCAAATAGGGCGCGGTGTTCCCGGACAAGGCGAGCATCTTGTCCCAACTAAAGACGTAATCGCTTTGCCGATTCGGCAGCAGATCGGCGTACTTCACGGCGCCGATACCGACGACGCGCGCAATCTCACGCCGTTGTGATTCCGGGAGGTCAGGGTTTTTTTCGGTGACTGCCGCAAGCGCGCGCTCTTCAGCCTCATTGAGGAGGTCGGCTAATTTGACGGTTTCGCCAGCGCGCGTTTTGAAAGGTTTGCCATCTTCTCCAAGGATCGAGCCGAACCAGACGTGCGCGAGCTTCACCTTCGCGTCGGGGTGCCAACGCCGAAACGCGGCGAAGAGTTGCCGGAAATGAAGCTGCTGGCGGCCGTCGGTTACGTACACGATCTCGTCCGGGTTCCATGTTTGGAGGCGATGTTGGAGGGTGGCCAAATCAGTCGTGGTGTAATTGAAACCACCGTCGCTTTTGCGAATGATTGCCGGCGTCTCCTTTAGCTGAGAATCATCGGGGAAAAAGATGACCTGGGCGCCTTCGCTTTCCTGGGCGATAGCCGCTCCGGTCAACTCGTCGACGATCGACTGCAGCTTTGGATTATAAAAGCTTTCGCCGAGCGTGTGATCGAACCGGATGCCCAGCCGCTTGTAAATCGTATCGAACTGCGTTTGCGACAGCCGGATCATGTCGCGCCAGATCGCCAAATTCTCAGGGTCTCCACGCTGCAGCTTTACCAACTCCTGCCGGGCTTCCTCGACGGCGGCAGGGTTCGCATTGATGAGCTTGTAGAGGCGTTCCATTTCGCCGATTGGATCGCGCTCGAGGGCCGCCCGGTCCAAATGTCCTTTCCAACCGACCAGTAACATTCCAAACTGCGTTCCCCAATCGCCGATATGATTGTCGGTGATCACCTTGTGTCCCAGCAACCGCAGTGTGCGGGCCAACGAATCACCGAGGATGGTTGAGCGGATGTGGCCCACGTGCATCGGTTTGGCCACGTTCGGCGAACTGAAATCGATGACGATGGTGCGGGGACGGTTGGATGGTTGGATGAATGGATGAGGGGATGTCTGTTCGGCTTGCAGGGTTTTTTCGACAGCGTCCGGCCTTAAGCGAAAGTTCAGAAATCCAGGGCCGGCGATCTCTACCTTTTCGCAGGATGCGGATACATCCAGCTTTGCCAGAATTTCCGTTGCCAATTGCCGCGGGTTTGTTTTCCGTTCCTTGGCGAGCGACATGACTGCGCTCGATTGGTAATCCCCAAACTTCGGGTCTGGGCACGGCCGCACCTGGACAGCCGCGAGATTTGCATCCGGGAGGACGGCGCTTACCGCTTTTCGCAACGCATCTTCAATCGAACGATTTAGCACCCAGCGAGCTTAAAGGTCCGAAGCTGTATTATCAATGTGACTGCGCCCGCAGGAGAGGGCTAAACGGTCGGCAGATTATTCAGACCCAGGCGTCTTGTTGATGACCAACCAATAGAAGCCGAGTTGCTTCATCACATCCTGGAACTTGGCAAAGTCGACCGGCTTCTGGACGTAACTGTTTACTCCCAACCTGTAGCTCTCCACCATGTCGCGTTGTTCGGCGGAGGAAGTCATCACCACCACGGGGATCATGCGGGTGCGTTCGTCCGCTTTGATTGC
>DATENK010000386.1:0-2994 GCA_035275085.1 Verrucomicrobiia bacterium
ACGCTGCTCACGCCCAGTGACAGAGCTTTGTAGTCGGGATCGAAGAAAAAATAAATGGAGCTGAGGGCTTCTGGTGTTTCGTCTGCGTATCCGATTGCGATCAGCTTCGGCCCATCGAAGTAACGGAACTCCCGAGCGCAAGGATGCGGAAAACAGAACTGCATTTCGTATTCGGCGGCAGTGATCGGGCTTGCCGGCCAACCGCGCTCGGCTTCGCGCATCGCGTGCCAACGCGCGTATAAGTCCAGGCGCCGCTCATCCACACGCGGGGTCCCGATTTCAACGTGGATGTGGTGGCACTTCTGTAGGGCCCGCCGCTGGCTTTTGGTGGGCATGAACGTTTCCACCGGCACGCGAATAGAGACGCACGCTGCACAACCGCTGCACGCCGCACGGAAGTAAGTGGGTCCAAAGCGGCGCCAACCGCGGGTGAGCATCTGATGAAAATCCGCCGCCGAAATCCGGAAGATCACGCGGTACTGGTTAGACGCCGTTTGCTCGGGCAAATACTGGCATGCCGCGGGAGGCGCAAGGTATTCAAAGACTTCATTGCTCATGCGCGGCTCTGAATGAGAACTTTGAATCGCTCCCCCAGGTGCTCCGGATGTGTCAGCGTCTTGAATTGGCCGATATACTGTTCCGGCAAAGGCGCACCCTGCTGAAGGATACGCGTCAGGAACACCGCTTGTGTGATGAGTGCCTCCGTCGTAAGTCCCGCCTTTTCAGCCAATTTTTGCAGCGGAGTTACGTGGACATGGGCGGTGATATCTTGTTCGCCAACGTCGGCAAGCAGATCGTTTGAGACGTGATGATCCCGATACGCGCGAGCCGTCCCGTTCACCCGCTCCGGCCGCCAGACTTGATGGTCCTCAAGGAAGTAGTCGATCGCACATAGTTTACCCACACGTAATGCGTGGGCCGCGCTTATCCACCACTTCCCGGCCGCCACACTGATCTCCCAACCGTAGCCGTCCGGGAGCACGGCCGTGAATTCCGTATCGTTGGGAAGTGGATAGGGAACCCGGGCCCATTGGAGATCCTGGGTCACACACCATTCAAACCACGTCTGATTTTTCGCATCCCATCCAATGCGCTTGAATGGCATGGCATCGAGAAGTTCGTTGCAGAAGATCACCCCGGTCACGGAGTCCGGAAGAGCCTTAAACCACCGGACTTTACCGGCAAATTCGTTCAGGGTCTCTTGCTGCCATTTTTGCCGGTTTTCGGAGGGTTCGACGATCCAGTATTCTACACGTTGTAAGAGGGACTCTGGAAGCGCCGACAGGATATCCGACGCGAGCCGTCCATCGTGCGCCCCGGCTTCAACGAGTTGGACGGGGCCCGGGATAGGCTCAAGCCATTTGGCGAACTGAAATGCCAGCAATCGCCCAAACAGCGGCCCCACCGACACGTTCGTGTAGTAGTCGCCGTGCTTGCCAATTCTGCTTTCCGGCCGCTCATAGTATCCAAGATTTGGACAGTAAAGCGCCAATTCCATAAAGCGGGCGAAGGAAATTGGGCCCTTGGCCTTAATTTCCTCACGAATGAGACCCTGTAAAGGTGTGTCAGACGCCATATCGGGATCGCGTTTCTGCCGAACGGTATCGCTTTTGCTACCGTAACGCGCGGTATGGCCAAAATCGACGCTTTCTTCAACCTGATGTTGGAACAAAAAGCTTCCGACCTGCACCTCTCTACCGGCAACCCGCCCATTCTCCGCATCAACGGCGAGTTGCACCGCGTGGACTTCCCGACGCTTGAGAATGATTCGCTCAAGGCGATGCTCTACGAGATCGCGCCCGAATATAAGATCAAGGTCTTTGAAGAAACCGGCGACGTGGACTTTGGTTACGAAGTCCCGGGCGTCTCGCGTTTCCGCGCAAACTTTTATAACCAAAAGAACGGGATCGGCGCGGTGTTTCGGCAGATTCCGAGCAAGGTGCTGTCCTTTGAAGATTTCGAAAAGTTCGAGGCGCCCCTGCCGCCTGTCCTCAAAAAATTCTGCATGCTGCAAAAAGGCTTGATCGTGGTCACCGGACCGACTGGGTCCGGTAAATCCACGACGCTCGCGGCCATGGTCGATTACGCTAACAAGAACCGTCGCGAACACATCATCACGGTCGAGGACCCGATCGAATTCGTGCACGAAAGCAAAAACTGTCTGGTGAACCATCGTGAAGTGGGCGTACACACCAAATCATTTTCGGCGGCCCTGCGCGGCGCCTTGCGCGAAGACCCGGACATCATCCTGGTCGGTGAAATGCGCGACCTGGAGACCATTGAGCTTGCGATCACCGCAGCCAGCACCGGTCACCTGGTCTTCGGTACATTGCACACGCAAAGCGCGGCCAAGACGGTCGACCGCATCATCGACGTCTTCCCCTCCGATCAACAGAATAAGATTCGCGCGACCCTTTCCGAATCGCTCCGCGGCGTCGTGGCGCAAAATCTTTTCCGGCGCATTGACAAGAAGGGCCGCGTCGCCGCGCTCGAAGTACTCGTCTTTACGACTGCCATCGCCAACCTCGTTCGCGAAGGCAAGACCCATCAATTGCCCGGCATGATCCAGGTCGGCAAGAAACTTGGCAATCAGCCGCTCGACGACGCGATCATGGACCACCTGAAGATGAAGCGCGTTTCGCCCGAGGAAGCCTACGACAAATGCCTCGACAAGAAAAAGTTCCGCCCCTTCCTCAGCACACCGCCCCTGGACGACGAAGCATAAAAATTCATGCGCCGCAACGAACTCGATTACGTCCTGAACACGCTGCTGGACTTCAACAAGGAAGTCTCAGACATCGTCTTTACCGTTGATAAACCGCTCCAGGTGGAGGTGTCCGGGCAGTTGCTCCCGGTGCCGATCCAGCCGCCGGTCGAGCGCCTCGCGCCCTTCCAAACCGAAATGGTCGCGCTGAACCTGCTCGGCAACAGCCAGCGTTTGACAGAGGAATTGATGCGCGCGGGCTCCTGCGATTGCTCTTACACGCTGGGCGA
>DATENK010000387.1:0-4725 GCA_035275085.1 Verrucomicrobiia bacterium
TACGAGATGAATAGCGGCTGTCCCGGCGGCTGGCCACCCGCGAATTGCGAGACGCCATTGTATCGCCCGTACGATCGGGACGATCCTCGCTGGTGGGACAATCTCGTGGAGGAAATGCTTGCCTCACGAATCCACGTAATCATGGCCCACGGGCGCGGTTGTTATGATCCCAGCACTGGCACCAGTGGCAATGGCAACATGTGTCCCCGACTGCTTTCCAACCTGGTCGGCGCCATTAATCGCGCAAATGCCGCCGGGATCGTCAGGGTCGCTATGTTCGACGATACCGGCGCTTATCCGGGCGCGCGCAACACTTTCCTCGGCTTGCCTCAGGGGACGCCCTTCGACCTTTCTGACCAATTCTCCTGGGACGAAGTCATCTGGAAACGCAATATTCGCATCTGGCATGACACGGTACCCTCGAGCTTGTGGTTTCGCCTGGATGGCAAGCCCGTCATCGCTTTCTGGTCGCTGGCTGACGCGTTCTTTTCCAACCAGAATGGCAACGCCTCGCGACTGCTTGCTTTCCTGAAAAACAGTTTCATCACGCGCTACGGCGAAGAGCCAATATCCATCCTCGACCGCGCGTGGATTGCCGAAGATCCGACCATCACTGCCGCGCACGCCTATGGCGTCAATGACTGGTTCAATCCCAGTATCATCAACTACACATATTACACGTGGAACGGCCGCGACTTCGGCGCCACTGTGCCTGGCTTTCGCGATCCAAACAACGCCCCCGGCTGCGGCGCTCCCTGCCGTGAACAACTTCGGCGGGATGGTGCCGCGTTGAGTGATGCGTTGCAAACCGGCTATAATCGCCGGGCGCGATTCACTTTGCTTGAGGGGTGGACCGACATTGCCGAGAGCGCCGGCTACTATCGCAGCACCCGTTGGCGCTACCCGAGCCAGTACATCAATATTGTCCGCGAGTTTTCCGACCGCCGAACCAAGACCCTCCGCCTGCAGGCTGAAGCCGCCGACTCCTTTGCTGAAGCAACGTCCGGCAACGCAGGTGGCGCATATCGCGACGGCGACCTCGACGTTCGCACGCTGGCCAGCGGCAGCGGCTGGGCCGTCGGTTGGACCGATCCCGGCGAATGGATCCAACACACCGAAGTCTTTCTGAGCGAGGGCACTTACCGATTTTCAGCACGCGCTTCCAGTGGCGGAACGGGCAAAAGAGTCAGGCTCGAAGTCGATGGCGCCTCACTCGGCTCGGTTGCCGTTCCGTACGGAGGCGGCTGGGAGGCTTTCGATACTTTCACGCTCGGCACACGATTTGCCGGCCACGGCAGGCACAACTTGCGTCTTGTATTTGAAACTGGCGCCACCGATCTCGATTGGATATTCGTCAAAAAGATCGATCCGGCAGCCGGCTTTCGCACAGCCAATGGAAATTACATCGTCGCCGAATCCGGCGGCGGGGAGCGCGTTTACGCCAATCGCACCGGTCAGGGGGCGTGGGAAACCTTTACGCTTGTGGACGTGAATGGCGGCACCTTGCAGAGCGGCGACACCGTTCGCCTTCAGGCTTACAATGGTGATTACGTCGCCGCTGAGTTGGGTGGCAACGACACCGTCAACGCAAATCGGCTCAGTCCCGGTGCTTGGGAACAATTTCGCATCATCCGAGTTGCCGGCCCCGGCACCATTGTCAACGGCAACCAGGTCGCGCTCCAAACCATCAATGGCTATTACGTGGTCGCCGAAGGCGGCGGTGGCGGTCTCGTCAATGCCAACCGCACTTCCATCGGCGCCTGGGAAACCTTCACCATCTCCCTGGCCGCGCAGTAAATCGCTGTCATCATCCCTGCCATTCACTACGTGGGGAGTCCCAGACACGTTGCTGCCTAGGCCATTGCAAAGGGCCCTCACCATGGTAAAGTTCCGGGATGTTCAAAGCGAGTGAAGGTTCTTCGGCGGCTACGCGCACGGATGGCACGGCGACGCGGCCGAAGAGCAAGTTGCACGATAAGCAAAGCGAGCGCGATTACCGCGAACTGCGCATCGATAAGGTCGGCGTGCGCGGTCTGCGCTTCCCGATCCAGATCCGGGATAAAGCGCACGCTCTGCAGAACACAGTGGCGACCATCGGGCTGTTCGTGGATTTGCCGAAAGAATTCAAGGGCACGCACATGAGCCGCTTTATCGAGGTGCTCAATGCCCACGGCAGCGTGGTCCACGTTGACAATATCGAGGACATCTTGCGTGCATTACAAAAAAAGCTGAACGCCACGGCCTCGCACCTTGAAATGGAGTTTCCGTATTTTCTAACCAAGGCTGCCCCGGTTTCAGGCATGGAAAGCGTCATGGACTATACGGCGCGCTTCGATGCAGGCGCGATCGGCAAGGAAATCGATTTCGTGCTCACCGTCAAAGCCAACGTCACCACGCTCTGTCCCTGTTCAAAGGCGATCAGCAGCTACGGCGCGCATAACCAGCGCGGCCAGGTGACAGTGGAGCTTCGCTTCCGCAAATCCATCTGGATCGAAGACGTCATCGAAATGATCGAGGCTTCCGCCAGCGCTGAACTCTATTCCCTGCTGAAGCGAGAGGACGAAAAATCCGTCACTGAGCGCGCTTACGACAATCCGGTGTTCGTCGAGGACCTGGTGCGCAATGTGGCCACCAGGCTGAACGCCCACCGAGACGTGACCTGGTACAAGGTCGAAGCCGAGAATTACGAAAGCATCCATAACCACAACGCCTACGCCTGCATCGAAAAGGGCTGACCCGCCCTTGCGCAGCCTTAGATTCGCCTGTAGGGTTCTGGTCCGAAAAAGGAGTGGGGGCCCGTGGATTGGAACGAAAGCCGCTTCCATTGGCTGGTCGAAAGTTTGTTGAAAAAATAAGTGGCATTATGTGCCTCCTTTGATAAATTCGCGCACTCTCGAAACGGAAGAGAGCGCGCATTTTGCCTGTTGATGCTGAAAACAGCAGGCTTTTACCGCAAAGCACAGTGACGAAGAACAGTAAAGTCGTGAAGAAGAACACACCCGCTAAGGGCAAGGCGCGTCTGTCGGCCACCTCTGCCGCCATTCTGGGCATGGGCAACTCCGCCGCTACCCCAAAGGCTTCCAAACAGAAGTTCGTTCCCAGCAAGGTAAAGGTTAAACCTCAGTGGGCGAAGTACTATGCAAACTTGCTGGAATTGCGCGATCGGCTGCTCCACCAGATGAACGGCCTCGCCAAGGAAACTGCCGAAGCGCTGCCGGGCTACAGTTTGCACATGGCCGATTCGGGCACGGACAATTTTGACCGCGATTTCGCCTTGAGCCTTCTCTCGTCCGATCAGGACGCGGTTTACGAAATCGAGGAAGCGCTCAAGCGCATTGAAAAAAATACCTACGGCGTTTGCGAACTCACCGGGAAGAACATCCCCAAGGCCCGGCTGGACGCGATTCCGTGGACCCGTTTCACCGTCGAAGCCCAGGCGCAATTGGAAAAAGAAGGCGCGTTGCGCTCCCGCAAACTTGGACAGCTCGGCACCATTGATAATTCCGGCGCGTCGGACGCTGACGCCGCCGACGAGGAAGAGGGCGAAGAAAAGCCCGCGAAGGAGAAAGAATAATCATGCCGCGAGAAATCATTACTCTCGAATGCACCGAGGCGCGCAAGGAAGGCAAATCGCCTTCCCGCTACACGACTAACAAAAACAAAAAGCTCCATCCGGACCGCATGGAAATAAAGAAATACAATCCCGCGCTCCGTCGTCATACCGTGCACAAAGAAATCAAGTAAGCTTATGCCGCGCAAGACACGCACAGACAAACCGGACCGCAAAGATCGCGGTGGCCGCCCAACCATGGAGCGCCGCGCGCCGCGTCCCAAGCCGAAAATTGATTTCACCGTCGACGCGCTCGACTTCAAGAACACCAATCTGCTTCGCCAATTCGTTACCGACCAGGGCCGCATCCTGCCGCGCAAATACACCGGCTTGCCCGCGCATTATCAGCGCCGCCTCAGCCGGGTGATCAAGCGCGCCCGCCAGATGCTGCTGATGAAGTAGCTCGCACCGCCCCGCCCTTTTGGAATTTAGTCCCCGCGGCGAGATGGACTGCAGTGGCAGAGCGAAGCGTCGACACCGCAGTCATATCACACCGTCTCCGATTCTTACGCTTTATCCACCGCTTTGCGCATCTTTTCGATTGCGCGCTTGAGTTGGTGCTGGCTGTAGAGGGACGTGCCAGCCACAAAAGTATCCGCACCTGCTCGCGCGCATTCAGCGGCAGTAGCGTTGTTGATGCCGCCATCGACTTCAATGCGATAGCCAAGCCCACTCTCCTTCCGCCACGCCGCAGCCTGTTGCACCTTGGGCAGCGTCTCCGGAATGAAACTTTGACCGCCAAACCCCGGATTCACAGTCATGACCAGTAGGATATCGATCTGGGCCAGGTAGGGCTGGGCCGAAGAAATCGGGGTGGGCGGGTTAACCGCGAGACCAACCTTAATCCCCAGGGACTTGATTTTCCAAATCAGGTCTTTGACGTGGTCGCCGAGCTCAACGTGAACCGTCAAATGGTCCGCTCCAGCATTCGCGAAGGGTTCGAAAAGGATTTCCGGCCGGCCGCACATCAAATGAACGTCAAAAGGCAAACGCGTCAGCGACCGGATCGATTTAACCACGGCCGGGCCGAAGGAAATATTCGGCACAAAATGGCCGTCCATAATATCCAGGTGCAGCCAATCGGCTTTTGCGCGAGCGGTCCGCAGGGTTTCCGC
>DATENK010000388.1:0-5148 GCA_035275085.1 Verrucomicrobiia bacterium
GCCGCCTCAAATTGGTGTTCTCGCGCCTGGTGCAAGACTTCAAGTCTGCCATGGATTTTTTTGAGTCGGAGTACGAACAAAAAGTTGCCGCGGGATTTATGTTCGGCGAACTCGTCGTCTCGAAGCTCGCGCTCGAAACACTTCAGGACCTCGATGTTCCTTGCGCGCAATTCGACACACAAAAGCTTTGCACGCTCGAGGCTTCGCCGGAAGAGACCACATGGTTCAGCCAGGAAATGCCGCAGCTCGTTGCCGCCATAGGCAGCGCCGCTGGCTGGCTGCGCAATGATCGCGTGCCGCTCAACCTCATCGCCGAAGAGCTTGAAGAACGCGCCCGGCGCCGCCGCGACCCCGTCCGCCACCTGGCCATCGCTGCTTCCTTCATTATTGCCGCACTGCTCTTTTGGGCGATTCAACTCCGCGTCCGCATCTGGGGAATCGAGCGCCAACTCCGCGAGGACTCGGCGGAACGGGTGGAGTGGGAGCGGCTCCGCCGCGAAATCAGCCTCGCCAAAGGTCGCCTCGCCGAAGCCAACCAGACCTTTGTGGCATTGCAAACGCATTACACGAATCGGTTCGTATTCGCGTCCGCGCTCAACGCTCTGCAGTTCGCGGCAATGGATCAGATCCAACTGACTAAACTCACGGTGCAACACAGCGTCGTGAACGTGGAGTCCAGGAAGGCGATCGTAGAAAAGAATAAAACCACCCCACGCAAGCCCGGGTACTCCACGGAAAAGGTCAGCCTCCTGGTGCAGGCTAAAAACTTTGGCGGCCCGGAAGAGCGGGAGAAGTTTATCGAGAAAATTGCGTCGGTGCCTTACTTCAAACAATATTTGCGCAAGGATGAGCCTATTATCTTGCGCAATCACCTCGCCCGCCAGGTCGATCCGCTGGACCCGGGTAAGACGTTTAACCTTTTTACCATCGAATGCATGTATCCGGATCGGATTGTCGGCTATGACTAAGCTCTCCAGAGTGCAGAAAGAGCGCCTTGCTTTTATCGTCACGCTTACGGCGTTGCTCAGTGTCATTCTTTACCAAATGGTCATCACTCCGGCTCAGGATATTCTGCAGGTCCGTTCTGGCCTGCTCAAGGATTGGCAGCAAGCCACGAGCCCCGGCAAAAGCCAGCCCGAAGTGCTCGCCGCCTTGAATCGCGATTACGATGACGCGAACGCCAAAATCCGCCAAGCCGAAACCAGCGTCGCTGCCGGGGACCCTTATCGTTGGCTGATGAAGACGCTGCCGAATTTTTACGAAGCCGATCCCGTGGACCTGCTCAATTACGAGCCTCCGGCAATCCATGATTGGCAAATCTATCCAAAGGTCCCTTACCGGGCCGTGACGTTCACCGTGAGCGGTACGGCCTATTACCACGATCTTGGTCGTTTGCTCATGGCTATTGAGAATTCGCATCCGTATGTTCGCATTCGCCGCCTTGACCTGGAGCCAAAACACTCCGCCGACCCGGACGACAAAGAAGACGAGAAGCTGAACTTCCGGCTCGAGTTCGACAGTATGCTCCGAACCAATACGGTTACTTTCGCGGACCCGCCGGTCGTGCGTGGTCTTACGTCGCGCGGCGGCCGCTGATGGAAATTAGCGCCTTTAGTGCCGCGTAAACCATCCGATCGCTTTAATCACCGCGGCGATGATTCCGACGAACCCTGCCAGCAGGGACAAGGTGCTTACGATTCCACCGCGCCTCCGTGAGGAAAACGAGAGCAACACGCCGAGCAACCCGAAGCAGATCGCGATAATTGCCAGAATGAGCCCGGCAATGGCACCCGTCATGAAGCTCAACACGGCCGCAACGAGCGCGATGATTGACGGAATAGTGAACTTTGCCTTTGGAGGTGTTGCTGCTTGTTCATCCATGCCCGGAGCGTAGGCCATCCAAAGCATCCCGCCAAGCCCTATCCTTGTCACCACGGCCGTTGACCGATCTCAGAAATTGGCCCATATTCAATGCTGTCCGTGCTGGGGGCGTACTGGTTTCGACCTGAGAGACGCGCCAGAGGCGGCATGCCGAGGACGATCCGTTGGCCTCGTTAAAAATCGGGTCAAAAAATTAAGTGCTAATCAAGAATTGGCTCTCGCGGCCTAATTAGTCCGCGACGTTCACCGCTGGACGCCTGCTACGGTGGATGAACGCTACAGCAGGCTGGGGCAAGTGCGGCGTCGGCGCGCATGAGCCCGAGAAAATTACTGCTGGCTGAGCTGTCGGATTCGAGGTCGGAGCGTTATCCGGCGGCTGAGAAAAAAACTCTGGCTAAGCATGTAGTCGCGGCTGGTTTATTTGTCAGGGACGCGGGTTCAACTCCCGCCGCCTCCACCAGCCACAACACACTTCGGCGAAAAGGCTCCTTGCGTAGCGGTCGCTAACGAGGAGGAGTTGACGAAATGCCATTCGCCCGTAGCGTTCGCAAATGATCTGAATTGCTCAGATGACGTGATACAAACAAAGTCTGACCTTACTAAGGGTCCAATGGGAAAAAGCTTATGAGTAACAAAAAATTATCCGGCAAAGTCGCGGTGGTTACTGGCGCCTCCAAAGGCATTGGGGCCGCGATCGCAAGGCATCTCGCTGCGGAAGGCGCCGCAGTTGTCGTTAATTACGCGTCCAGCAAGGTGGCAGCGAATGATGTCGTCAGCGAAATCAGTAAGAATGGCGGCAGGGCCGTTGCCGTTCAGGCCGATATGTCGCGTAAAACGGAAATCGAAAGTTTATTCGCCGAGGCTAAACGGGCATTCGGCACAATCGATATCCTGGTGAACAACGCGGGCATTTATGAATTTGCACCGCTCGAAAACATCAGCGAAGCGCACTTCCACAAACAGTTCAATCTGAATGTGCTCGGGTTGCTCCTCGCGACGCAGGTGGCAGTGAAGCTGTTTGGACCGGGCGGTGGGACGATTATCAACATCAGTTCGGTAGTGGCGCAGATGGGCGTTCCGCAGGCTGCGGTTTATAGTGGCACAAAAGGGGCCGTCGATGCTCTCACTCGATCGCTGGCGAAGGAACTCGGGCCGCGCAAGATCCGCGTGAACGCGATCAATCCGGGAATGGTGGAAACGGAAGGTGTGCATGCCGCAGGTATTGTTGGAAGCGACATGCAAAAGGGCGTCGAAGCACAAACGCCGCTCGGCCGCATTGGCCAACCGCAGGACATCGCGACCGCAGCCGTGTTCCTGGCGTCGCCAGATTCGGCTTGGATCACCGGGGAAACGTTCGTGATTTCCGGCGGGATGCGCTGAAGTGGCCCGCACATGATCGGCGACGCTTAGAAACTTGTGACCCGGCGCAATTCTTTGACGCGTTTTTCGATCTGCGCGCGAGTGAGTTTCGTGGTGCGGCTGAGGCCGAAGCCCTCGCAGCAGAACGATGCAACCACTGAGCCGTAAACCATGCCGCGGCGAAGATTACGTTCGATCGGCCCGGGTTTATTGGCCAGGTAACCAACCATCCCGCCGACAAAGGAATCGCCAGCGCCCGTGGGATCAACCACCTGTTCAAGCGGATAGGCCGGCGTGACGAACAGGCCATTCGGACCGGATAGAAAAGCTCCGTTATGGCCCTTCTTAATGATGACGTATTTGGGGCCAAGCTTGTGAATGGCCCGCGCGGCCTTGAGCATGTTGGTGCATTCGGTGAGTTGATGCGCCTCGCTCTCATTTAAAACGAAGCAATCGACGCGTTTCAAGAGGGCCAGCAAATCCTTCAACGCAATGTTCAGCCAGAGGTCCATCGTGTCCGCCGTGATGAATTTCGGCCGCCGCATCTGATCCAGCACGTGGGACTGCAAGGACGGGGCGATGTTCGCGAGCAGGACATATTCGGTGTTCTGGTGCTCCTTGGGAAGCGTGGGCGTAAAGGTTTCGAACACACCTAATTCCGTAAGCAGCGTACGCCGATTGTCCATGTTCACTTCGTATTCGCCGGACCAATGAAAAGTTTTTCCCGGCAGGATTTGCAAGCCCTGCAAGTCGATCTTATGACGCTTATATAAACGGACGTACTGTTTTGGGAAATCATTGCCTACCACCCCCACGAGCTTCACCGGAGCAAAAAAGCTGGCGGCGACCGCGGAATGGCTTGCCGAACCGCCAAGCAACCGCGGGTTTTCGGCATGTGGGGTTTTTATCGAATCCAGCGCCGTCGAACCAACAACAAGGACCCTCATATTATTTTCGAGCCGCAGAACTTAAGCGGCGCTGAAACTCCTGACAAGCCTCCGCAATATCAGGTGAGTTGAGTATGGCTGACACCACACAGATGCGCTTCGCGCCTGCGGCGACAACGTCGTCGATGTTCTTCAGATTAATCCCGCCAATGGCGAACCATGGTATCAAGACGTTTGCCGCCGCCCAGCGGACATACTCAAGCGTGACGGGTTTGGCGGTGGGCTTCGTCGGCGTGGCGTAAACGGGACCAATCGCAATGTACGCCGCGCCGGCGGCGATGGCCCCCTCGGCTTCGGCTGGCGCGTGGGTGCTAAGGCCGAATCGGCGGGCGCTAACGAGCGCTGCGGCGGCGGGCGCCTGAAAATCCTCCTGCCCTAAATGGACCAGCGGAGCGCCGATGTCGCAGGCGATTTGGGGATGGTCATTGATGACCAACCAAACGCCGGCGTCGCGGGTAATCTGCAAAATTTCTGCGCCCATCGCGGCGATCTCCTTGGGCGCAAGATCCTTCGCACGTAATTGGATGATGTCCGCGCCACCTTTACACAATTCGGCCGCTACCCTCGTCGGTTTGCGCCCGCGCAGGTAAGCTGTATCCACGAAGGTATAAAGGGAGCACTCGGCCAGCGGTTTCATTATTGGCGCCGGGCGCGATAAAACTGTCGTGATTGGTTGCCGGGAATGGATTGGGAGAAGGCGGTCACGTTCGTGACTGTGGCAACCGGCGTCCATTGCTCAAGGTCCGGGGAACTCTCGATGACGATCGCCGCATCCAGCGGCGCATCGATGCCAAAACGAAGCACCCCTGGAGATACAACGCTCACGTTGCGTAGAACGAGGTATCCAGCCGGATAATCGACCGTCACCTGCACAGGCGCGGAGAGAGTCTGCATGCCAAAATTGTCGGTTGCGCGCGCGCGCAATGAATAAATGCCAAGGCCCGGGTTGTTCCACTCAAAG
>DATENK010000389.1:0-6448 GCA_035275085.1 Verrucomicrobiia bacterium
GACGCGGGGCGAGACGTCCCCGCTACGCCGGACGAGCCCAGCGCTTCGCGCACCTTGTCACCACGGCTGATTTTCTCACCGCGGTCCTTGATCTGCATGCTCTGGGAGTTGTCGGCGAGAATGGCGAAGAAGTTTGCGCCGGGGCGCGCCCGTTGTCCCGTCCAGAGCGGTTCGACCAGGCAAGCCGCCAATGCGAGCACCCCGAGCAGCTTCAAGCCGAAACAGATTATCCCTACAGGGCCCGTCACCGGCGATCGTCGATAGCTCCACCACAGCAATGCCCCTGCGACCACAACGAACCCGGCTGCCGGCAACATCCAATCACGTCCCGAAATCAACACCGTCGCGAGGGCCATTGGCTGCATTGTGCCATGAGCATTGGCGCTTCGCTAACCAAAAGAGCGCGCTTCCAAGGGGCCGTAATTTATACGCTGTTCGGCAGGTATTCTGCGAGTCCGCGGTACGGCTTTTACCCCAATTACAATGCCTTGGCGCGCCCCTAGGCTTGGGACTTGTGAAGAACACGCATCATGCAATTGAAGCGTCATAAAATGTTCCTAACTCGTCATTCTCTTCATGGAAACAGTAGCTGAACCACCAGAAATGCCAGGCCAAACCAAACATCGGGAGTACACAGAGGAGGAGCCGACCTTTGTGCATGCGCGCCCGGCCGGTGAACGGCGCCGATTCCGGCGCAGTTACCGCGAGCCGATCGATCCGCCGCAGCCGCCGCCATCTTCGGTCAATGCACCGGTGGGCGCCTGGACGGTGATCGAAATTGTCGCCCGCTGGTGGTACTGGCTGATCATCGCCGCCACCGTCGGAATGCTGGGCGGATATTTTGGGGGCAAGAAGTATTTTGAAACCGGTTATGTGGCGTCCGTTGAACTGATGCGACTGGACCCGAGTTCTTCGATGGAGCATTACAAACCAAAAGTGCTAACCGACGACGGATTCGCCAACGTGCTTAAAGCGCCTGATCTCGTGCAGCAGGTCGCGAAAGTGGCAAAGCCGCCGATGAACCCGGATCATCTGGCCAAACGCGTAAAAATTGTGAGCAGCGGCGAATCGGAAGTGTTCATCCTTACCGTAATGGCGGAAGCGCCTGAACGCGCGGTGGATCTCGCAAATCTTTATGCAGCGGAAGCCAGGAAGTTTACGGCTGAGAAGCAAAAGGGCGAGGTCGCAGAGCTCAGTGAAATGTTGAAGGTCCAACTCGCGCAAATCGAGGCCGACCTCGACAACATCAACAAACAGATGCGCGAAGCGGCGCCACGAATTGGGGCCGCGCCCGCGCCCCAACGTGCGGGGTTGCTGCGTGATCAGTTGGATAAGGCGGAAACGGATCTGCTTGATTTGCAATCGCGTTATACGGAGGCCTTCCCAAAAGTGCAGGAGCAACGCGCCAAGGTCGATAACTTGCGCAATCAGTTGCAGGCCTTGCAACAGCCGTCTCCCGCAACACCAACGAACAGTGTGGAAATTGTCCGCACGCACGATCCAGACTTTTCGTCGTTGCAACGCCAGAACACAGATGTGGCGCGGCAGGCTTATGTCATGCGTCAACGCGAGGCCCAGGCGTTCGCGGAGAACCCGCCAGGATACTTCACCGTTTTTGCGCCTGCGGAACTCAAGACGGTCCAGGTCGCGGATGCAAAGTTCAAAGTGATCATGACGACTGTGCTCGGAGCGATGGTCAGCTTCGGCGCCTTCCTCGTGTTGGTTCTTTTCGTGGAAGTGTTCGATCAGCGTATCAAGACCCTGGACGACCTAAAGCGCGTTACCGGGATGCGAGTGCTGGCGACGCTCGGGAACATCAAACGCATGACCCAGGCCGAGCAGAACAACTGGGCGTTTCGGACGTGGACGGCGTTGCAGTGCAGCTTGAGTTCATCGCCCAATCACGGCCTGATTTGCGGGATCACCTCAGCCGGTGCGGGCGAGGGTCGTTCGACCTGGGTAAATTTGCTCGCAAAGGCGGCTGGGCAATGTGGCTTTCGGGTGTTGACGATTGGCACGGTCGATGTGGCCGACGAAGAAACGCTCAAGAATTGCACCGAGCAAGCGGAGCATGCCGCCGCAGGTCCCGAAGCGCCAAACGTGCATGCCAATGGCCATCAGCCACGTTCGCATGGCAAAAATGGCGAGGATTACGATCCGACTGAAACGACGGCGTTGATGACGCGCATATTGTCCACACCTTCACAAGTGACCCAGCAATTGACCGGGCACGATCCGCAACAGTCGGTGCATATCCCGTTGCCAGGCTGGGTTTGGAACCTCGAACGGCGCAAACAATGGCAGGGCGCACTATCGCAATGGAAACGAATCGCGCACGTGGTGATTTTCGTTGAGCTGCCGCCGGCCTCGATGCCGGAAACGGTGCTCCTGGCGATGCGGCTGCCGAACGTGATTTGGCTTTCCCGCAGCGGCAAGGCTCGATCGGGCCAGACGCGCGCTTGCATCCAGACGTTGCGCGACGCGCGCGTGAACCTCGTAGGATGCGTTATGAACAAAGACACCGGTGCTTCGGTGAAGAAGTGTTTCTCTCGATGGATCAGCGCGTGGGTCGCTGCCGCAGTTCTGGCGTTGAGCGGACAATTGGGCGCGCAAGATGCCGCGGAGCAAGCCTTGCCGCCGGCCGAAACACGTTTAGCCCAAAACAGCGTCACGAACATTTCGTTTTCCGCCAATGCCCGCACGCAACGCGCTGATTGGCAGAAGCGGTTCACCCTTGGCCCCGGCGACGTGTTAAACATTTCGCTGTTCGGTCAGCCGGAGGCCGATCAAAAGGAAGTGCCAATCGCGCCCGATGGCCGCATCAGTTTCCTGCAGGCGACGGACGTGGTCGCCGCGGGCCTGACCATCGACGAATTGCGCGCCAAACTCGATGAAGTCCTGGCAAAGTTCTATCGTGCGCCACGCACCGTCGTTTCTCCCTCCACGATACGCAGCAAAAAATACTATGTGCTCGGCAAAGTGACCAACCGCGGCGTCTATTCGCTCGATCGTCCGACATCCTTGATAGAAGCGGTCGCGCGGGCGCACGGAATCGAGACGGGATTGCTCGATGAGAACAATCTTACCGATCTTGCCGATTTGCAGCGGAGCTTTTTGATGCGTAATGGCAAACGTGTACAGGTCAACCTGGAAAAACTTTTTCAGGAAGGCGATCTATCGCAGAATGTCCTGCTCGAGCCGGATGACTTCCTGTATTTCGCGTCTACCGCCATGAAAGAAGTATACGTATTGGGCGAGGTTCAGGCGCCCGGCGCATTGCCATGGAAACCAAATGTGACGGCGATAACAGCTATTGCCGATCGCGGTGGATTCAACCAGCGCGCCTATAAATCGAAGGTGGCGGTAATTCGCGGATCGATGAATCACCCGCAAACTTTCATTGTAAATGCGTGGGGGACTTTTGAGGCGAGGCAGCTCGATTTCAAACTGGAGCCCAGGGACATTGTCTATGTGCACTATCGGCCTTTTATCTACGTCGAGGAATTGCTCGATTCGGCGTTCCAGGCGTTCCTGCAATCGATCTCGGCCGGCGTCGCCACCGAGAAAGTTGGGCCTATCATCACCAAGCCGCTATTACGCTTCACTTTTTAATCTCATGAAAACAGTTCGAGGGAAAAAAGGGCAAGGAATATGTCTCGCATCTATAGTACTCGTACTGGCCTTTGCCAGCGGGTGCCTAATGCCGGGACCAAAGTTCAATCCGTACATTCCGAGCACGTACAACGAATCCACGTTTGCGCAAATAAAACTGACCAATGCCGTCCCCAAACCGGAATTGTTAAAGCCCTCAGGGACTTTCTTTACCCTGGGGCCGGGCGATAAGCTAGACTTGGAAATCCTGGGTGACACCACGACGAGGACGCAAACGACCGTGGGACCGGACGGCAAAATTTATTTTCATTTGTTGCCCGGGCTCGACGTTTGGGGCCTGACCCTCGCTGAAACGAAAGCGCTGCTCGAAAAGGAATTACAACGTTTTATCAAGGACCAGCCAGTCGTTTCCGTGACGCTCCGGAACGTCGAAAGCAAAAAGATTTGGTTGCTGGGGCGATTTACGACGCCCGGCGTTTACACCATGAACGCGCCTATGACGGTGCTTGAAGCCTTCGCGATGGCGGGTGGCACCATGAGCATGGCGGGCCAGCGCGATTCCGGCGCAGCGCTCACCGGCGAGGAGGTCGGGGACCTACGGAAGGCATTCGTGATGCGCAATGGCGAACGTTTGCCCATCGATCTGTATGCCTTGTTGAACAAAGGCGATCTCTCGCAAAATATTTATTTGGAGCCTGACGACTTCATTTACGTGCCGACAGCCACGATGCGCGAAGTCACCGTTCTTGGCGCGGTGGCACAGCCGCGCTCGGTGCCGTATGTCGAAGGAATGGGACTCATCCAGGCAATCTCGCATGCGAACGGCACTGCGCCGGAGGCCTATCAGCATCACGTCGCCATTGTGCGCGGCTCATTGTCCGAACCGCGCGTGGGTATTATCGATTACAAAGACATCGCGATGGGCAGGGTCCCCGACGTCCCGCTGGAGCCCGGCGACATCGTATACGTTCCCTACGGCCCATATCGCTATTTGGTCCGCTACGCTGACCTGATCTTGCGCACCTTCCTCAACACCGTGGCCATCAACGAAGGCACGCGCGCGGCCAGTGCTCGCCAGACCTCGGTCGTGATCCCGATCGGCGGAGGGGCCACCGCACCGACACCGCAGCCGGTGATACGGCCGTAAAATCCCAGTAAAAAAAGAAGAGGGCGGGTGAGCAATCCGCCCTTATGTTGTTTCCCTTTGCCCCTTGAACCACTAACTACCGGCTGAGCATTGATTATTTTTGGAAGTCTTGGGTATGGGTACAAACCCTACCTAAGCTGCAGCCGTTCGATTTCACTTTCGTCGATACGAATGCCGGCCAGCACCTTGTCGCGCAAAACGATGGCACCGGGTTGAAGTGCCACTTCCGTCGTGAACAAGATCGATTGGTCTCGCAATTGCACCTCGGAGGCCGACCGCGCGCCTTCGGCTTCGCGGATGATGACCGCGAGAATTTGGTGCATCGTGTCATATGTGCGCAGACCAAATAGAACGGAATTGATCGTCACTCGCGTGCCGTCCATCCCGCTGAATGCCCCTTCCACAAAGTCGCCGTTCGCCAGCAGCACCCCTGGGCGGCTGGAATTAACGCGTGCTGTTAACGTGCGCGGCAGCGGTTGGCAAACGATACGCGCCACTTCGTTCAATGGAATCTGTTTGCCTTCCAGGAGCCGCGAACATTGGACCATGTCCTGTTCGATCGATTCAACGCGACAAGCGACGAAGCTCCCGTTGCGCAAAAGAACCCCAGCGGGGACCAATGGATTCGGGCCGGTCGGGGATAGCGTTTCGGCTGCCTTGCGAAACGGGAGCAGATGCGTTTCAGGAATCGTGCATTTCGGCTGCGAGGGACTGCTCCAAAGCAAACGCGCAGGAGCGCTCGTTTCCAACTCGAGGTCGTACTCGCGGCCAGCGCCGAGGCGCGTCACAGCCTTGAGTTCCGCCAGACCCGAATGGTTCCACTTATCGATCAGCATTTTGCCGTCGACGCGCAGCCGAACGGATCCTTCGGTGGCGACATAGAAAGTGTAAGCTTCGGCGAACTCACTCCGGACCTGCCCGCTCCAGCGCGTGAGATTTGTGACTGACGGAGGCTCAACCACGTGATCGACGCGAGTGCTCGTGGACCCGCTAAAGTCCGGCTTTTCGTAAGTCGTGGCCAGCAGACCACGAGCAGACTCGATGGCAGCCGTGTGTTCGGTAACAAAACTCGTCGGATACAGGTGGTCGGCCGGAACGATCGACTCCGGCACCTCAGGACCAGACCACATCAAGCGGATTTTCGCTGCGCCAATGAGGTCCTGATAGAGCAGCGTCAGGGGATAACGTTCGCCCTTCTCGAGTGTGACCTTGCCGGTAGCGTCCTCCTTTTGTTCGCGATGGCTGGCTTCTATCACTAGGTCAGATCCGATTTGCAACCGCGCGCGATCGTCGGCGTGAACTGTGAAAGTAAATTCGCCAGAAGTAGGGGCTTCGAGATGGCCCATCCAGATCACCGCAAAGTAGTCTTTGCCGACGCCGGTGATCGGCTCGGCGGTGCCCCAGTCGAAGTTGATAATTGGATCCAGGCGAACCTGAACGGGGCCGTGAACATTTGTGTTCGCGAAATAATACCCGAGCAGGCCGAGGCCCTCTCCCTTGGAATCAAGTGAAGGTGCGACCGCGGCAGAATCAAACGCAAGCTTCGAAATGTCCAACCGGGCGATCACATTGGTTGAGACCTGCACGGCATCGTTTGTAAATGTCAGCTCACCCTGAAATCGTTTGCCATCGCGGGTTTGGATGATGCCGGGCCTTGCAAATAAAGTGCAATTAATAAAAATCAGCGCT
>DATENK010000390.1:0-3856 GCA_035275085.1 Verrucomicrobiia bacterium
GATAAATCCGGCACGGCCCACGGTGGACCAGGCATCATCCGAATCCCCTGCGCCATGGAGCAAATAAAAAACGGGGAACTTGCCTTTGCCGGATTCGTAGCCGGGTGGGGTGTAGACGTGCATGCGTCGCGGACGCTGCAAGGCTTTGGAATGATAAGTCACTTCGGCGATTGCGCCGTGCGGCACGTCGCGTGTGTCCGCGAAACCGCCGGGCACGTACACCAGACTCCAGACGTTGTTGTTGGATTCACTGGTGGCAGGATTGCGCGGATCGATCACGGCTACGCCGTCGATGTTGAAATTGTAGCGATACGCGCCGGGATCGATGGGATCGAGCGTGACTTCCCAGACGCCGTTCGTGCCTTTGGTCAGCTCTGCGCCGCGGCCGTTTCCTGGAATGTCCCCGGCGCTTAACCGAACGGATTGGGCATTCGTGGCCAACACGCGGAAGGTCACCCGCCGGTCGGCATGGACTTCAGGGGATACCACTTGCGGCCGCTGCGGACCGGGATTGCGCTGCGCAGTGGCGGCAAGGGCGAGGAGAATGAGAAGCGAACCAAGAATTCTGGTCATAAATTATTTAAGTTTTTCGTATTGCTCGCGGATATTCTTTTCGAGCGCGGCGGTGGCGGGGACATTTCGGCGCGCGGCGGGCAAACTTTCGAGCGCCTGTAAGGCTGCGCGGTAGGCTTCGCGCGCTTCGGCGCCACGACCGGCCAGGCGGAGAATCTCGCCTTTGCGCGCCAACCAGCTTTCTTTTCGCGGAGTCGCGGCTGCAGCCGCATCGATGCGCTCAAGCGCCGCATCATATCGCTTCTGGCGCAATTCGAGGTCAATTGCGGCGAGCTGCAAAGTCACGACGGGGCCGAGTTTTTTCAAGCCCTCATCGAGGCCGGCGACCGCATCGTTCAGATGAGCGTCGCCCTCCGCGGCAACGGTCTGCGCACGTTCAATGTAAAGCTCAGGTTGCGGTTGAGGCGTCAATTGAAGAGCGCGCGAGTAGTCACCGGCCGAAGCAGCGCTCAGACCCAGTTTTGCGAGTGCGCGAGCGCGGGTGATCAGCGCTTCGACGTGGTTATTGTGCTGCCTCAAAAAGCGGTCCAGCGCGACTTTCGCCGATGCAGGCCAATTCGCTTCGAGGAACAGGCGGCCCTTGAGGAAATCGATTTCGTCGATTTTCGAATCCAACGTCGATGCCTGTTCGTAGTCCGAGTGGGCTGCATCCCAATTCTGAACGGTGCGATTCATGTCCCCGCGGCGGCGGTAAAGCGCGGAGTTGGTCGGCTCTTTGCGGATCTGTTCGGTAAGTGTGACGATTTCCTCCCGTTCGTCGGCCTGGCCCAACAGGGCGGAGGGAGAGACGATCGCGCAACTCAAGATTAAAAGCCAAAATCGGACCGACATGACATGGAATGTTATGAATTTCTTTTCGAGACGGCAACTCTGCCACTTGTAAGTGTGGCGCCCAGGATTGCTCGCATTCCAAGCTGCTACTGCCGCAGGCGGAAAAACGCAGGCAGGTTAGTGGGCGGATTGTTGCCCAGCGCAGTGACGCGAGAGTAATTGGTCGGAATACTGATAATCGCGCGCCGGCGCCAGACGGTCTCCGTGAGATTGGTCACGAACTCCAATTGATAGCTACCGGGCAGGCCGAAGAGGGTGAGTTCGCGGCCTTGCGGAGTGAAGTGAGCGTCCAGCAGCGGACGCGTGCCGATAATCACAGCCTGGCCATCGCTGCCGATCAGCGTAGGGCGAACAGTCGGATCGACCGGGGTGATATTAAGAGAAGCCACATGGATGCGGGCGATGGCGCTGCTTGGTGCCGGTGCGGTGGACAGACGCAGGGTGCCGATTTGATTCATGCCCACGATGCCGCCGCTGGCGCCGGACGTAAAGGTGAAGGTGGCGCTGCCGATGCTGGTCCTTTCATACAGGACCGAAGTGCTGGCTACGCCGCCGCGTTGGAAGCTAATATCCGTGAAGTTGTCGCCGGGGAAGTTGATAACCGCCTGCGCCTCAGTGAGCGGAACGCTGGAGAATAATGTCACTGGAATGGTGCCGTTGGTGCCACCGAGCATCGTCAGGGAGCCGAAGGCCATTTCGACATAATCGTTCACGCGGACATTGAATGACGTGGAGCTTTGCAAGCTGGCGTTTGATCTGTCGGCCACGGCGATTGTGATGTCGTTCGTGCCCGGAGCCTGGGAACGATTCGGAATCCAGGTGAACACGCCGGTGCGGGGATTGAGGACGGCGTTAGTAGGAGCGCCCGGGCCGAGGGTAAAGACGAGATTCAATGGCGGCACATTGGGATCGGTCACGACATTTTTGATGATCAATGGGTGCAAAACTTCTGCGAGAACATTGGGCAGCGGAGCGAGTGCCGGGTCGGCCGCCACGACGAGAGTTGCGACATGGCTTGTCGCGGCGCCGTACGTATTGCTGACGATTACGTCATAATTCCCCTGATCGGAGACATGGACCATGCCGAAGTTGAGGGTGGGACTGTTGCCCGGCGTTCCGAAGGGGGCACCGCCCTTGCGCCATGTGTAGGTCAGCGGTAGAGAACCTTCAGCGGAAACATTCAGTTGAAACGGCACGCCTTCTTCGAAGACGCCGCCTTGCGGTTCAGAAGTGATGCGTGGGCTCGCTGCCACGGTGAGGATCGCGTTTTTAGTGAGATGGGCGCCATCGTTATCGCGGAGGAGCACGGCGTATGCGCCGTTGTGGTTCACCCAAACGTTTGTGATCACCAGCGTCTGATTCGTTTCTCCCGAGAGATCGACGTCGTTGAAACGCCATTGATAGCGCGCGGCGGGCGCGCCCTCGATGCCGGCATGGAAGGTGGCGGTCTCGCCTGCGCGGACGAGCTGGCTCTGCGGATGGGTTTGATCAGAGGCCGTGGCGCTCGGGGCGGATTCCCCCACGGCGTTCACGGCGCGAACACGATAGAAGTAAACGGTGGCCGATTCCAAGCCGCGGTCAATGTACGACCTAAGATTCGCGGCAATCGTGGCAACCGGCACGAACTGAACAGCGTCCAGCGAACGCTCGAGGAGGAAAGCAGCTTCATTGTCCGAAGTGTCACTCCAACGCAAGATGATCTGACTGCGATAAAAGTCTTCATCGTTGTAGGCCGTAGCCACAAGATTGGCCGGCGCGCGCGGCGCTGCGGTGGCGGTGACAGTATTGATACTGGCCACGTTGGAGGGCGCCGAAACACCGGCGGTATTGGTGCTACGGACGCGGTAGTAATAGGTGACGTTGTCAAGCAGGCCGCTGTCGAGCGCGCTGCTCATATTGGCGTCAAGAGCCAGGACCTGCGCGAAATTCGCTCCGTCGATGGAACGCTCGACGATGTAACCAGTCTCGTTGGTGGCAACGTCAATCCAGCTCAGATTGATCTGGGTCGCCGCAATTGGGAGCGCGACGAGGTTTAGAGGTGCAGCCGGGCGCAGATCGGGTTTGAGGAGAGTAAAATGGTCCTGGATCGCGCCGGTTTCGCGCAGGAAGATTGCATCGAGGCGATTTTCATTTACGTCGATGACCATGGTTCCGATTTCGTTGAGGGAAAGGAAATTCGCAGCGTGGTTCAGCGAACCGCCGGTGGCTTGACCGGCGCTGCCGGTGACGGTGTAAACGACGCCGAAACCCTGATCGTTCTTGCGATAGGCGCCAGAGCCGTCGACGCGGCCGTCGCCACCATCGACTTTCATCGCGGGGGTGAGGGTGCTGGACATGCCATAGTGGCCATGGAGGAGGAAAGAACGTTCCCAGGCGTGACTGTGACCGCAAAGAACGATGTCGACGCCGTTGGTTTCAAGAATGGGCAGGATATTCGCGCGAATATCGATGA